>JBGVBB010000193.1:0-2035 GCA_045225155.1 Elusimicrobiaceae bacterium | reverse complement strand
TGCATTTTTGCACCGAAAACTTGTTTTGAATAAGATAAAAACTGTGTTGCCGGCAAAGATAATGTGATATCACCGAAATCTATGCTTTGCACAAATTCGTTCTGTTTACCTCGGTAAGAAATGGCAATATTTTGTGAATCGGGCCTTTGGTCGTCATAATCAATATCAACAAAAATTCTGTTACTTACTTTACCTTGAACTTTTAGTTGCATTTCTTGGTCAAATACAACTTCACTTATATCTCTGTTCCCTGTTGTAGATTTAACATTATATTTTTTAGCATTATATTTTAAACCGAAGGTCTTACGGCCGGTCATTGATATTGTTGTTCCGTATATCGGTAATAAAAGTGATGGGTTTAAAATTTCAATATACTCGGTTGTTTTCCCCCTTAGTTCTATGGCCCCTTCGGTTTCGGTAATAATATTTTCAAGATATGCGCGGGAATAATTAAAATAATCTTGTTCCCCTTCTTCTTCATCCGTTTGAGGTAAAAATTGTTGGGCATTTTCGTCACTTAAAAAACCGTAGCGCGCAGGCTCAAAAAGTTTAAAACGCTTTTTTTCGCCGAAAGCTTCAAGTAAATTTTTGGGGGCTTCGTCGGTATTAGATTTTTGGGCAATAAAAGAACCCACCTCAGCTGCCAGAATTTCCGCGCCCGAGGCATTAAAAAACAATGCCACTAGCAAAACAATAGTTAACCCCTTTTTAAGCATAGTGCATATATATATAATATAAAATTATACGCGTGTTATGTTAAATATTTAATGTTTGACATTTAGAAGACATAAAAATACCCCCGCATAGCGAGGGTATTACAAAACTTAACTTAGTTTATTTTGTTTCGTTTGCAGGTTGTGCAGGGGCAGCAGCAACGGGAACATTTATGTCCACTACGCTGTCCATACCGCGTTTGGAAACTAATACTGTCAATGCAATAGATACAATCATAATAAGTACCGCAATACCTGCTGTTAATTTGGTAATAAAAGTTGCGGCTGTCGGGCTTGAAAATACACTATCACTGTTTGAATTGCCAAAAATACCGGCACTTGAACCTTTACCGTTTTGCATTAATACGAGTAAAATTAATAGGATACATAAAATCCATTGTGCAACTATAAGTAAATTATACATTTCAAATCTCCTTTCAATAATATTTATTATACTATTTTTTGATGTAAGTTTGTGAAAATCATTGCAAATTAAATTTAAGATCTTCAATTTTGCCGAAATCTTTTTTTTCTTTATCCGTAAGTACACGATAAAAATCTTTATCCGCTTCTACATAAGAAATATTTGGAATATGTTCCGAAATAAATGCCATGATTTCTTTATCAAACGGGGCAATATATACCAAAGGTATCGGATTTGGAAAAAGCGAAGATCTTAAATCGGCTTTAGCTGAAACTATACCTAAAAGTTCACCGGTATTTGTCATGACACCGGAACCTGAAATGCCTCTTATTACGCCGAAATTCCTTGTAATAATGTTTGATAATTTAGGTGAATAAAATATTGTTGCGCCGGAATTTTTTAAAAGTTCTTTTTTACCGCTCCAAATGGAAATTATTGATAAATCCCTTTTTAATGCTACAGATTGTTTCGTGTTCATAACAAGTATGGTCGGTAAATGTGTTCCGTTTACGGCACGCAAATAAACTGCCCTGTTCGGTATACGGCGTAAAAACTCTTCTTCTGTAATATAGCGTCTGTGTAAAGGATCTTTAAAAACCGTTTTCGTTTCTTTTGGATCAAAATAAATTAATGCTATATCATAAAGCACTTGTTTATCATCTAATTTCGTTTTTGAATATGTAAATATTTTTTTACTAAAACTTTTACCGTGCGTAGTTGTAAAATCTGCTTCGTAATTTGGGCCTACTATTAAACGGGCTTGAAAACTGCAGTTTCCGTCCTCACACGGTTCTTTTACACAATGTGCCGCAGTTATAAACCAATTTTTTGCAAGGCGAACCGATTGACATTTTGTTACATTCATAGAACCATGTTTATTTAAATTTATCTCATAAGT
>JBGVBB010000192.1:0-4052 GCA_045225155.1 Elusimicrobiaceae bacterium | reverse complement strand
CGAGTAAAATATCAGGGTAACTGCGTGTTAAAGATAATTTAACTGCGATATTATCCATCTCGACTTTATACATTGCACTCTTA
This sequence comes from Elusimicrobiaceae bacterium, assembly GCA_045225155.1. GTDB lineage: Bacteria > Elusimicrobiota > Elusimicrobia > Elusimicrobiales > Elusimicrobiaceae > Proelusimicrobium. The sequence continues at coordinate 3,969 of JBGVBB010000192.1, read as the reverse complement.
ACTTCCGGGCGGAATTCCATTGCCCATAAGTTCAGTTTTTTCAAATCGACTTCTATTGGATTGTAATCTAAAGAACCTTCAAAGGCAACTTCGCTGTTCGTTTCTTTATTTAAAACTTTTAAAAGATTTATTTTTGCCTTGTTTAAATCTGCATGTGCTTTTGATGCTAAACTCTCAAAAGAAGAAAGTTCTGCCGAAACTAAAATTTTTTGTGAAGGACTTAATTCTTTTGCCCTGGCAATTTTTCTGGCTTGATTTAATACATCATCGGAGAATTTACTTTTTTCTTGCTCATATAAATATTCGTAAAACGCTTTTTTTGCAGCATATATTACAGTATTTTTGGCAGTTTGATAACGGCTTTGTGTTTCTTTACTTGATGCTCGTGCTAAGTCTAAAGTACTTGAAATTCTCCCACCGCCGTAAATATATTGAACTGCGGTAATACCTACGCCGTAAAATAAATCTCTTTTATTATTATCCGGCCATAAAATACGTTGGCCTATCATTTCAGGTAAAATTATCGGATAATCTAAATTGTACGCCGTAGCGGAACCGTTTAAACTGACTTGCGGGAAATATAAAAATTTTGCTTCCTGTATACGTTGTTGGGATATAATTAAATCTTGTTCTATCAACAGTAAATCATAACTGTTTTCAAGTGATAAACGGATTACGTTTTCTAAAGATAACGGCCTATTTTCATCAGTTGAATATCTTAAGCGATATTGTTGGGCTTGCGCTGACAAGCAAAGACATAAGAAAATTAAGCAACAAAGTTTTTTCACTTTTTACTCTCCTCTTTTGTTATAGTGTCAAGCATTGAATTAAATTCTTCGGCTAAATCTTCAAGGGCATCACCTTGACGCAATTTGATACGTGCTTGTTTATCGCCTTGTTTAATTTCACGACAAATTTTTTCAAAATGATATACCGGGCCTGCTATTCTGTGCGAAAGTAATGCCGAGATCATTGCAAGCAAAGCAAAAAATATTGTACTTTTAATGATTAAAGGATAAATTAATTTCGGGCCTTCTTCGTATACGCGTTGAAGTAATACCGGGTGATCTTTAAAAATATCTTGCAAAAATGTAAGGAATTGATAACCGAATAAAACCATCCCAAATAATACAGATAATAGAATAAAAAGAATAAATCTTACCTGTAAATCTTTTTTAACAAAAATTGTTTTTCTTGTAAATTTTTCCATTTTGCACCTTGATTAGTAAATGAAATTGCGTATGTCCCTTATATCATCAGGTTTGCTTATTATGCGGACATTTTTTAAATAATAGGCTTCTTTTTGTGCTGCAAAATCATTTTTATCGCGTGGTAATTCTACGATAACTATATTATTGTCTAAATTTTGCAAACTGTAAACAACTGCCAAACGCCAGGCATCGATCCTTGTATTTTCGTCGTGTACTTTCGGATTAAAGTGATTAACCAAAACCACCATGCCTTTTTTTAAATCGTAACCGTTGGATTGATAGGTCTTAATGATGGCATTTTGCGTTTTTGTTTTAAAGCCTTTTTTGGGACCTGCGACAAATTCCAATTTATAATCCCCTTTCTTATCTGGCCCGGAAATTCTTTTTGCCGGGGCATAATAGGCATAAAATTTTTCTTCGTACATATAAGGCAAGAAGGCATATCTCCTTAATTTTTGTTCGTAGGAATTACCTGAATTTCTGTTATACGGTTCACTGTTAAGACAACCGCAGAAACTCGCTGCAACTACACATAATAAAATGGGTAAAATAAATTTTTTCATTTAGATTCTCCGTAAATATTATTTCCTTTTAAATCTTGGGCAACAACCAACGGCAGATTTTCAATGCAAATTTCATATACCGCTTCCGGCCCAAGTTCCGGGTATAATATAATTTTACTATTTTTTACGCTACTTCCGCCCAATGCCCCAAGGCCGCCGAGAGCAGCAAAATAAATAACTTTATTTCGCATGCAGGCATTTACTTCTTTAGAGCGTGGGCCTTTGCCTATAATACCAATTATACCTGTTTTTTTAATAAATTCCTTACAAAATTTATCCATTCTGGAACTCGTTGTCGGGCCCAATGCACCGCTGGCTTGGTTTTTCTTTTTTGGGGTTGGGCCGGCATAATAAATTATTTTGTCTTTTAGGTTTAGCGGAAAAAATTTTTCTTGGAGTAGTTTTTTGTGTGCCATATCACGCATTACATATACGGTAGATGTTAATGAAATAAAATCCCCTGTTTTTAACTTGGTTAAATCTTTTAAAGAAGGGTTAACTAATTGTTTTATTTTCATAAAGTAACCCCGGCATGCCGTGCAGAGTGGCAACAAATATTTACCGCACAAGGCAAACTGGCTATATGACATGGGGCATATTCTATGTAAACTTTTACAGCGGTTGTTTTACCGCCGAAACCTTGCGGGCCTATATTTGTTTGGTTTATTTTTTTCAAAATTTCTTGTTCAAGTTTTTTATAATTTGTGTTTTTGTTTGGTTTATTCCTGAGTAATGCCTGCTTAGCCAGTAGCGGTGCAGTTTCAAAATTACCGCCGAGACCGATGCCTATTATAAGAGGAGGGCAGGCACTCGCCCCCGCAGTTTTTACGGCAGATATTATGAAATCAATAATTTCTTCTTTGCAGACAGTGGGGTTGAACATTTTTATTTGACTTTTATTTTCTGCCCCGCCGCCCTTAAGCATTAAAGTTATTTTTAACTTATTGCCGTTTACTATCTTGTAATGAATAATTGCCGGTGTATTGGTTTTTGTATTTTTCCTTTCAAAAAGAGGTTCTTTAACGATAGATTTTCTTAAATAATTTTCTTTAAACCCTTTTTTTATACCGTTTTGCAAAGCATTTTCCAAAGAACCTTCAATTTGTACACGCTGCCCGAGTTCTACAAATAAAACAGCGGTGCCTGTATCTTGGCATAAGGGAAAAACCCCTTTCTGTGCTATTTTTGCATTTTCCAAAGTAAGTTTAATAATTTCTTTTGCAAGTCCTTTTTCTGTTCGTTTTGCAGACGTTAAAGATTTTATTATATCTTGCGGTAAGGTATACGCCGCTTTTTTGCATAATTCGGCTACGGCATTTACCACGGAACTATTTTTTATTACGCGCATAAGCAACAGTTTCCTTTAAGGATTTTGTTATTAATTCTTTAGGGAATTTTTTAATTAAATTGCTTTGTGTGAAAAATTCTAATTCTTTATGGTTTTGCAAAATATCTTGTTTTACTGTTTTGTAAACTTCCGCAGGGGAAATTTTAATTTGGTTTATGTTTTCCTTTATTGCTTGTGCGGCAACCGCTTTAGCCGTTAGGGGATAAAGTTCACTGTCTTGCATAAGCGGTAATATAAAATCTTCTTTCAGCCCTAAATCTTGTGCTCTTTTTGCAATTGCTTTTGAAGCGGTAAGTGCCATGGTATCTGTTATTGTTTTTGCACGGCAAAGCATAGCACCTTTTAATATGCTTGGAAAACAAAGGGAATTATTAACTTGGTTAGGGTAATCCCCACGGCCTGTTGCAATGATATAGGCACCGTGTTCTTTTGCTACTTCCGGGTAAATTTCAGGTACCGGGTTTGCACATAAAAATGTTATGGGCTTGTTTGCCATGGTGGAAATTAATTTAGGGTCAAAAGTATTTGGGCCCGGTTTTGATAAAGCAATAACAACATCGGCATTTTTAAAAGCCTTTTCTTGCGTTTGTACTTGATTTAGATTTGTTTTTTTACAAAGATCCCATTGAACAAACGCCGTCGGGTTTGACCTTATATCTTGACGTTTTCTGGTTAAAGCGCCTTTACTGTCAAACATAATTAAATTTCTTGGGTTGGCACCGCTTAAAAGCAAAAATCTTGCTACAGCGGTATTTGCGGCACCGGCACCGATTAAAACAATTTTTACGTTTTCAATTTTTTTATTTACAAGTTTTAGTGCATTTATAAGCCCGGCAATTATTATACA
>JBGVBB010000191.1:0-18632 GCA_045225155.1 Elusimicrobiaceae bacterium | reverse complement strand
CTTGCCGCAACTATCGGTGCAAGTTATATAAATGATTTTACGCTTTATTCCCGCAATTTTAAAGTGATGATTCAAGCGGAAGATTCTGCCCGTCAAACGCCGGAGCAAGTAGGTAATTTATATATAAAATCAAAAACAGGTGCTATGGTGCCGCTTTCCGCGGTTGCAAATATTACCCCCAGCCTTGGCCCAAGTATTGTTGAGCGTTTTAATGCATTTCCGTCGGCCAATTTGGTTATTACACCCCAAGGCATAAGTTCCGGGCAAGCAATAAAAGAACTTGAAAACCTTGCCCAAAAAGTGCTGCCGGAAAATTATGCACTTTCTTGGAGCGGTACTGCTTTAGAGGAGACACAAAGCGGCAGTTCTTCAGCCTTAATTTTGCTTTTGGGCATTGTGGTAGTATTTTTGATTTTGGCAGCACAATATGAAAGTTGGTCCCTTCCGTTTTGCGTGCTTACAGCCGTGCCTTTTGCCATATTCGGTGCATTTTTAGGCACTTGGTTTAGGGGTTTAAGTAACGGTATATATTTCCAAGTTGCTATGGTTGCACTCGTCGGGCTTGCGGCAAAAAATGCCATTTTGATTGTGGAATTTGCATTACTTCTTAAACAAAAAGGTGCAAGTGCCGCAGCCGCTGCCATGCAAGGCGCAAAAATACGTTTTAGGCCGATTATTATGACCTCGCTTGCTTTTATTTTAGGTACTGTTCCGCTTGCCACAAGTTCGGGCGCAGGTGCGGCAAGCCAAATTTCACTTGGAACTGCGGTAGTTTTCGGTATGCTTGGGGCGACGGTTTTTGCACCGTGTTTTGTGCCTTTGTTCTTTTATTTACTTAACAGGAAAAAGGGCGAAACACTTAATTTTGAATTGCCTAAAGGAGATAGAGAATGAAAAAGTTATTTTCAATTTTAATTTTTACGGTTTTTACTTGTGCCTGCATGCTTGGGCCGAAATACAAAAAACCCGTCTATGATTTACCGCAAAATACTTCTGAAGATACGGAATATTTTGCCTCACTAAATCCAAATTGGTGGGAGATGTTCCAAGACGATACCTTAAATAAAATTATTGACGAAGCCCTTGTTTATAATACCGATTTGCTTGCCGCAACCGCACGCCTTGATTATGCACGTGCAAATTATATCGGTGCACGCGGCGTCCGTTTGCCTAGCGTGCAGGCAAATTTTAACCCAACAAAAGCGGATACAAATACCCTCTATATTACAGGTGTAAGCGAAGCTAATTTAACTGCCGCTTTTGAAATTGATTTATTTGGGAAATACCGCGCCTTAAGCAAGAGTGCTTATGCAAGTTGGCTATCCTCAAAAGCGGCGCGCGAACAGGTGAGGCTTACTTTAATCGGGCAAGTTGCACGTGCCTATTTTAATGTTTTGTCCTTACAGTTACAATTTGAAATCGCAAAACATGCGCTTGCTTCAAGGCAAGAAGATTTTAAAATTTACCAAGTCCGTTTACAAAACGGTTATATAAATAAAGTTGATTTTAAGAGGGTGGAAGCGGAAATGTATTCCGTCAGCGCACAAGCGGAAACCGTGTATTTAAAACTTTTAAAAGCACAAACGAATTTACAAGTCTTACTCGGTAAAAGCCCAAAAGATATTGTAGAAACACCTTTAAAAACAAAAACCACATTTGGTGAAATTTTTATTTTGCCGGATGTTCCTGAAAATATACCGTCATCTTTAATGCAAAGACGCCCCGATATTGTTAAAGCGGAGCAAGATTTAATTGCCGCAAATGCACAAATAAGCGTGGCGCGCGCGGCATATTTCCCGGATATTTCTCTGACGGGTATCGGCGGTTTTGCAAGCGAACCTTTGCATAAATTGTTTGAAACAGATTCAAGTTTTTGGCAAATTTCCGGCGCAGGCATTTTAAACATTTTTCAAGGTGGTAAAATTATTGCACAAAACAAAATGGCAAGCGCTAAATACAGGGAAATGCTTGCAACTTACCAAAACACCGTGCAACTTGCTTTTAAAGATGCCTATGATTCCTTAAACGCAAACAAGCAATACCGCAAAATGTTTGATGAAATTAAACAACAAAGAGATGCTTTAAAAGAAACATATCAGTTAACCAAAATGCAGCAAGATGCCGGTTTAATAAATACTACTGACTTACTTTTGGTGGAACAAAATTTACTGTCTGCGGAAATGAATTTAGTACAAACCCGTCAAGCGGAACTTGAGGCTATTGTAGGTTTAGCCCTTGCCGTCGGCGGCGGTTTTGAAGAAGAAAGGTTTTTAAATCAATAAAAGTATATTGGCTAAATCTTACTTTCCGCTGAATATATTTATATAAAATATTTATTGTATTTACTTGACATAAATAAGGTATAATATTTTTATGCGGAGGTATATCTATGTTTAAAAAAATAACAGTTTTACTTATTTGCGTTTTAAGTATGTCAAATATAGTTTTGGGGCAAGATAAAAATAGCAGGGAATTGTATGAAAAAATGCTACAGGAAAGCCAACCTAACGATAAAAAATACAGTTATTTGTATGATACCTCTTTGATACAATCAATAAAAAGACAAGACGAGGAAAGAGTAAATTTCCTTTTGCTTGCAAATGTTAATCCGAACGAACCAAATGATGAAGATGAAATCCCGCTTGTTATTGCATGCCAATATCCTTCCGATGAGATTGTTATTAAATTATTAGATAGGGGTGCTGCTGTTGACGGGCGTGCCAAATACGGTATAACACCTTTAATGGCCGCTGCAGCAAAAGGGGATGGCAGAAAAGTTAATATTTTAATGGAATACGGTGCAAACCCAAACCTTCAAGATGAGATGGGTAAAACCGCGTTAATGCACGGTGTTGAAAATTTAAATTTTGATTCTGTTTCAACTTTGCTTGAATTAAGGAAGTTAGATTTATCTTTAGCCGATAAAAAAGGCAAAACAGCTTTTATATATGCTTTGGAAAGTAAAAATTCAGACATGTTGGTTTTGTTCTTGCAGAAAGGTATAAAAGTTGATAAGAGAGATAAGAATGCTCAAAAACTTTTCTTAAAATCTGTTAAGAATAGTGATATGAATACCGCACATATGTTGCTCGGTTACGGATTGACTTTTGAAAGCGATGATCCTGACGGTCAAAAGGCTTTGGTTAATGCCGTTAAAGCCAATAAGTTAGATGAAGTTGAATTGCTCCTTGCTGCGGGTATTAGCCCAAATACAAGGGATTCCGCAGGCACACCTGTACTGATTTATGCCGTCAAGAAAAACAATATTGAAATGGCACAACTCTTACTTGATAACGGTGCAAATCCGAGCATAAGAGATTACAAAGGTAATTGGCCTTTAACATATGCCATAAATAATAAGAACGACGAAATGAGAGCGCTTTTGGAATCTTACGGTGCCCAATCAAAAGAAACTTACGGTATAGATTTCTCTAAATGGGGTACGGAAGAAATCAGAAACTATATTGAACGTGCCGAATATAATTTGCGTCTTGCTAAAAATGAACTTGCTAAGAGGGAAGGCAGAACCGTAACGCCAAGGGTTACTTCCAAAAATACTGTGGTTAAGAAATCCGCTACAAGACCTTCGGCTAAACAAACCGGTTCTAAGAAAGTGACGAAATCCACACGTGTAACAAAGAGTAATGACGGAACAACTACAACTACGGAAACAAATACTATAATTGTTACACAGGAACAAAAAGATGCTGCCCAACAAGGGCAACAAGATTACGCTCAGCCGTCTACTCAAGGCAATTATGGGCAAGAAACTTATAGGCAGGAAAGTTATACCACCCATGAAAGTTACGGGCAAGCCCCGGAACCTGCAAATTACGGGCAAGGTACAACAACTTATAGCCAAGAAACTCATACCACCCAGGAAAGTTACGGGCAAGCCCCTCAAGCCACGGGTAATTATGGGGAAGGTACTACCACATATAGTCATGAAAGTTACAGCAGCAGTAGCAGTAGCCAGGGGTATGCACAACAAGCACAAGACACCAATACCGGTAATCCTTATGCTATGCCTCAGGAACAAGATTATACCCCAAGTACAAATAACACAGGTTCATCTTCTTATCAAACCACTACGACTACTACAACAACGACTTATGAAGGTGAAGAAGATACAAATCCTTATGCTTTCTAGGTAATTTTCGGATAAAAAAATACCCCTCTTTACGAGGGGTATTTTTAATTGTATATTATTTCTTTTCAGTCTTAATAGATTTCTTTGTTGCCGTTGCAGTTTTGCCGGATTTTGCGTTGGCGTTAGGTTTTACAGGGGTAAGGCCTCTGTTAGATTTACCGGGGTTATAAACACCTCCCGGGCAAACACCGTCGCCACCTTGACCTTCAAATGCATGGCAGCAAGGGAAAAGTTGCCCAAGTTCGCCGGTGCATTCCACACATTTATCTTTCGGTTTTTCGTAATAAACAGGGCATTGACCGCAAGGATGAGATTGACCTTCTTCTATTTTACAATTAGAAGGAACCTGGTTTAAGCGATGTAAATCTATTCTTACATCAACGCAACAAGCACCGTTAGCGGGCAAATCACCTTCACCGCATTTAATAAGTTTGCCTTGATCATCGCATACGGGGCATAAATCGCAAGGATAAGAGCCATATGCATGATATTGGCAATATGCGGGATGGTTAGTAACATTATAGTTGCGACAAAGAGGGTCACCGGTGAAAGTGCTATTTGCCGGTTTTGCTTCAAATTGTGCATTAACTGCAACAATACCTACACAGATTATTGCTACTGCAATAAGTAGTTTTTTCATAACATTCTCCTTTTTAAAAATTCTTAATTCTAAAATACGCAAATTAAGATATTACATACATATTATAGCAAAAAGAATTTCATTTTATCTCATTTTAATTTAAAAGGGGTTGAAATATACTTATTTAAGCATTATAATTATAGTGTATGAGGTGTATTGTGTTTTTAAGGAGGTTTTTATGATTAAAAAACAAGGTTTTACTTTAATAGAATTATTGGTTGTTGTATTGATAATCGGTATTTTGTCGGCAGTAGCATTGCCGCAATATACCCGGGCAGTTGAAAAGTCCAAACTGGCTGAAGTACATGAACTTTTACAAACAATGTCAATGGCGGAACACAGATACCATGTGGCAAATGGTATTTATGCGGAAAGTTTCGCTGATTTGGATGTGGAGTTTATTGGTGCATCCGGGGAAGTTGAAAATGGAGATTTGTTAACAACTGAAAATTTTATGTATTCGCTTGATGATGTTAACTCGGATAGGACTTTTGTCAAAGCCATGAGAATGAAAAGCAACAATCAAATTTACGGTATATACAGAAATATAGAAACCGGTGCTACTGTCTGTGAAGATTTTGATACTAATGATAGAATAACATGCCAGGTGTTAGGCCTTGACAGTTCCGTATTTACTTGTTCAGACGGTAGTATAAGCACAAACGGGTCCGAAGGATGCCCAAGTGATGAACCCGTAACAGGATGTTTCCCGCGTATTTGCCCAAACGGTAAAATGTCTGATTGTGCAGGGCGTTGCCCGATACAGATTGAGATTGACTTGTCATGTCGTATATGTTGGGATGGAAGCACAGCTTGCGGTGATGAAGAATGTCCTCCCGAAAAAGTGAAATGTACTAAATGTTGGGACGGAAGCACAGTTTGCGGTAAAGAATTATGCCCTATTCAAGACAAGGTTAAAATTCAATAAACTAGTGATAATATGATATATTACCCCCGTGTAAGATTTTTACACGGGGGTTTTTATAGGGCGCGTTTAGAAAAAGTAAGAAACGCTTATATCAGGAGAATCCCTATAATCGGTGATATTTGTTTTACGTGTTAACGTTACGCGCTATACACACAAACGCGCGGAACGTGCTTGCATATTTAAGTACTTTTTGATTTTTCTTTTCCTAGAGTACCGCAAGTTCGCTTCGCTCACTTTACTTCTTGGTACACGTCGTCAAAGAAAAATTAAAAATCATCTTAAATCTGCTGCGCAGCGCGAGATTATGCTTGTGCGCTTCGATTAAAAAACTATTTTGCACTTGTGTTGCCCGTCTTATTGCCTATAACCGCGCGAAGACCAAAAAGCCCAAGGCCTTCAAGCAAATGCAAAGTAGCATCGTTAGAGGCCAAATTCTTGCACCAAATAATGAAGTCTGTAAGCCCGTTAAAAGAAATAAGTTGCTCAATATAAGTTAATAATGCTTGCAAAATTATAATTAATGCCGCTAAATAAACTTTTTTATTTTTTAAAAAGTCCTTGGCATTTTTAACTAAGTTTATTATTTTATTTATCATCATTACTCCTAAGTAAAATATTTTTTATTATTTTTGTATCTTGTGAAATTAAATTCACTTCCCCCTCCATTTTGCTTTGGCGTGTTGCAAAAATATGCATAGCTTCTTCTAATTTATTAAGGCGTTTGGGGGTTGTTAAAGTGGCTGAAAACCATAAAATAAAAGAAAGTAAAGCCGCCAAAATAAAAATCAAATTTTTGATAGTTAAACTGATTTTAAAAATTAAGGGCAAAGTATTTGTTATTTGTTTGGAAGTCAAAGCACTTTGCATTTTAAACCTCCGTTAAATCAAGGCGAAGTTGCCAATCAGTTAAGTCAAATTCCAACCCTTCTACTCGTGCGGTAAGTGTTAAAAACGGGGCATAATTTATTTGTACAATATCGCCGAGTTCAATTTGCGGTAAAAATTTGCATATCAGTGCCACGCGTTGTTTTTTGGTGCAGGCACGTGCATAAATATCCGGTGCTGCGGCACGTGCTAAATTTGCATTTTGTGCGGGCAGAAAAGCAGAACTTAGTGCAAGTTCTTTAACACCGTATTTATCAATAATATTCGGTCTGCTCTCTTCTAAAGTGAAAGGATCAACCCTGCAAGAAAATTCCCCAAATTGCACTTTAACGCTTGTATATAGTTTATTTAGGCCTGAGTCTAAACTTTCAAGGGAAATAATATCTTTGCTATCCAAAGTTAAGCAAGGTGCGGTATTAAGAGAACGGTTTAAAAATAAGAATTTTCCGTTACTGTCAAAACCGATTTGATAACCGCTTAAAGTCGCAAGTTCCTTCATAACCGCTAAACAGGACATATCTTTTGTTTTGACTATCTCAATATTAACACCGCTTATTTGCCAAGTCAAAACAAAACTGCTCAAAACAGGGCTTTGTGTTTGTGTATTGTCACTTTGGGCTTCCCACTTTATTTGTGCGCAATTTTTTGTGGAAGTTATATCTTGATTATTAGTTATGCTTTCCCAGGCGGACCAATCTTCATCATCTTCATTTTTAAAACGCATATAAAAGGTTGCACTGCCGTCATTTAAGGTTTGTTGGAAGGTAAGTTTCCCCCAATTCTTAAAATTTATTCCGGTTTCTATTACCGGGCTCAAATAAGTACCGTTTGGGGATAGTGTTCCGCTACCTTTTGCCGCAAGAGGGCTTGTTTGATAATTATAAACATTATTCCCCCCGTAACCTGTCATTCTAAAAAATTGATAAGCGGAAGAGGTGTATGTATTATCTTGAAATGTTCCGCCGACAGCACTAACCCAATCACTTTCGCTTGTAATGTTTTTAAACCATATTTGAAAATTACCGTTTGTATCTCTGCTTATACGGTAGCGGAAGCGTTTCATATATCGGGCGGTTTGGTAATACCATTGTTTTAAGAAAGTTATTTGCCCGTTACTGATACGGCTTAAATTGAAAAATATATAATCATAATCGTATTCAAAAGAAAGCAAATAACCGTTTGTATTAGCCAAACTGTCAGATGAAGAAATAAAATAATTATACTGGTAAATATTGTCTTCTTGAGCGACGGAAACTTCCGCTTCCCAAGTGCCGTAAGCCAGGCTTGCGGGTGCCCTGAAAATTGCTTCACGCCCTTGTGGCATCATAGCAGGCCCTACAACTAAAATAGAAGACGGTGTAACGGTTATCGTTTGATTATTAGGGGAAGATATCGTTGTCCAAGTATAATCCGTATCATGCAAAAAATTATCTTCAAGTTGCAGAGTGTTATTATTGATTATTAGAGAATTTAGGGTGCCTTCGCTGAAATCATTATGGGTAGGGCAACTGTAATCCGCTTCTACGGTAGTAGAATAAAATACTTTATCAATTTGCCTTGCAGGTGCCGCGCAAATATCAGCGATTTTACCGGCAATCCATTCGCATGGCTTATCGGTATAATAATAATTGTAAGTACACCATAAAGTATCTGTTTGCGGCAGGGTAATATTTAGGTTAATTACAGCCGGTTTTTTGTATTCCGCTAAATTTGAAACAGTATAATCATTATGTGCTTTTAAAAGTGTAGCATTTTCAATGCCGTCTTCAGGATTCCCTTGATAGATGGCCGTAATTTCACATACGGTATTATTTCTTGTGGTAAATTTTTGAAGATTATCGGGAATCTGGGTTAAAACTTCAAATTCCGCAGTTTGCATAAGGCTTTGTGCACTAAAATTATCAAGTAAAGCAAGTTGCCCGTTTAAAGCAAGGTTTAAAGTTCGGTTTTCCTTATCGTAAACGGGGCCTTCCAAAACAAAACCTTGAAAGATTTTTACTTCTTCATTTGTTGCATTGTTTGCGGTTTTTGCACTTATATAAACTTCAATTTTTGCCCCTGCCCAAAAAATATTTGTTTCGTCAAAATTATTATTTTGATTACTTAAAGTTAAGTTTAATACGGCATTATTCCAAACCGAATAACCCTCATTATCCAATTTCCACTTTATTTTTGAAGTTTCCAAAATATATTTTGTTATGTCTTGCGCATCGGAAAATGTATAAGTTTCGCTTTGGGTTTGCCAAGTGCGTGTATATAACAAAAATTTTTTTGTATATATCGGCTCTTGGCTGTTTAATGCCGAAATAAAAGATTGTGAGAGTGTTTTCATATCATTTCTCAAGTAAATTTAAAGTGGTTTTGTATAAAGCACGCCGTCTGTCTAAACTGAAAAACGGGGCATGGTTTAAAGCATATTCACCGGTAAAGGCAGTGTCAAAATTACCGTAAAAAATATAAGTTAAAAAGGTATTGTTTTTTAATATGTTTTCAAGGTTTTGCTTGACGGTATAATTTATATTTTCCAGGTTTACGGTAATATTGAATTTTGCAAAATCCCGCCATTTTACAAGTTCGCCGTTTGCCAAATAATGGTGGCCTTCCCTGGCATAAATGTTGCCGTTTATACTGCTTAAAACTTCACTTAAAGTGAGTAGAGTTTTTGCGGCTATAATTTTACCGATATTTAAAGTGTTTTGATAAGTAAAACTGAGTTTAAGTATTAAAATATTTAAGTCGGCAGGAAAGGTGAAAATGAAATCTTGTTCACAACTTTCCACAGTAGCGGTAATTGTGGAGAATTCATCTTCCAAAGAAGTTTTATAATCTATGGTAAGTGTGCTTAAATTGCTGTTTTTTATGATGATTTTATTTATTTGTGTTAATTCGGGAAATGTATAAGTTTTTGTGTTTGAAGTTTCTTCCAAGACGGCATTTTCAAGCAAATTAGGGGTTAAAATTTCTATGCAAGCAATACTCATAAGGAAACCTCCCCGCTACGTTGTTTGCCGATTTTATAGGATATTTTTGCTTGTTCTACCGCCCAACTTACACCGCGGCGTGTGGCGGAAGCGATTTCCTCGCAAATTTCCCTCGCGTTTAAAGGCGAATCTTGGTTTGCATTAACTGTTATGGGGCTGTTTAAAGTGATGTTTATTACATTTTCTCCGCTGTTTGTTTGGGTATTTGCCGGGGTATTTTGTATACTATCCACAATTTCAGGTGGCAAAACAAATTCCCCTTCGTGCAGATAATAGGGGCCGGTTTTATTAATCGGGCCGCCGGTTCTGCGGCTGCCCAGTAAGCCGCCAAAAAATGAAGTTCCCCCCGTTAAACCGCCGAAAATTGCATTAGTTGCAAAATTACTAAAGGCGGAGAGGGCGGAGTTTGTTATGGAAGAAAACACTTGTTTTGCAAGGTTATCCATATCCAGAAAATTCTTGGAAGTTACATCAAAAAAACCGCTAAATGCGGATATGGAATTTACACTCGCTTTGGAAGAATAACTTTCAAAAATTGAAGCAAAATCCGCACTTTTGTCTTCTAAATTTTTAAAATAAGTGTTAAAAGAATTTTCACTTTGGGTTAGTTTTCCTTGCGCTTCATCAAAACCGGAAGGATCAAACAAAGTGGAAAGTTCTATAAAAAATGAATTTGCATTATCGTTCATTTGCTTATTCCTATAAGGGATAATTGGCCGTCAATATCCGGGGGTAAATTTTGTTTATGCCCCCTTGTTGCATAACGGCAGGCCTCAAGCAGCCACAAGGGGCTTTGGGCTAAAATATAATCCGGGGTAAGGCCGTAAAAAGACGCCGTAAAAAATATTGCGCTGGAAAGTGCGTCTAATTGTTTATTGCTTTCAGCGCTGCCCGAAAATTTAGCATTATTTGTTTAAAATCATTAACTTCCGTTAAAGCCAATGCTAAATTGCTTAATTCAATAAGGGATAATTTATCTTCTAAATTTGCAATATCTTTAAATTCATTATTAGTAAATACGTCTAAAATTTCCCTTGTTTTATTGGTGCCGGCAAGTTCCAAAATTTTTAAGAAGGGGTTTTGCTTTTCATCTTTCAAACTTGCCTCAAGTTCGGTTTTTATTTGGCCGAGTATTCTCCCCAAAATTATTGTTTGCTTTATGGAAAGTGGGCGCAGTGTTATGGTCTTACCAAGTATTTTGATTTGCCTTTCATGTGGGCAGAGTATATCAATAGTTTTCATTTGCATTTTTATGAGGCTAAAGTGTCTTCAATTTTACCGAAGCGTTTTGCTTGGTCTTTTGTAGTATCTGCCATAACGTCAAATTCCACTTCAATTAAAGTTTCGCCGTCGCGTTTATAACTTTGTGCGGTTTTGCCGTTTGGGCGGCATTTCCAAAAAGTATATTTTCTGCTTGCACCGTTTGCACCCTTAACATTTGCATATAAAGTGTAATAGGCACTTTGGGTTTTGTCACCAAATTCAAGGGTGTTATTTGAAGGTGTCGGAACACCCAAAGCAAGTGCTATATTTGAAAGGGTGGCCTCTGCTAAAGTAACTTTGATTTTTAAAGATTCTTCCGTGGTAACTTTTGCGATACTTGCAAGTACTTGGTCCACTTTAATATCGTAGGAAGTTTCCTCATGTTCAATAGTTATACCGCCTTTGATAAAGCCAAGGTCCGTTGCACCGCTTTCAGCAGTACCGTAAGTTGCAATTTTAAGCGTGCCTTCTGCGGCAAGCCCTACTACTATATTTGTTGGTGATGACATATTTTAACCTCTCTAATTATTAGTTTTTTTGTTAAATTTAAAAGTAAAATTTAAGGCACGTACATGGCGGCCTAAATCGTCGGCATAATCATTGCCGCCGGTTTTTTGGGAATAGTAAATGTTGTAAGTTTCAGACGGTATTTGTGTTTCCGTCAAATCTAGCAAAGCACTTACTATATAACTTATGGCAACGGTTGTTGCATAAGTGTCGGAAGTAATTATTATGCTTAAATCTTCTTCGTTTAGTACTTCATCTTGCGTACCGCCTGGGTTTGTGCTTTGATAGACTATAAACGGTAGCCTGGACGATAATCTCGCATAATTTGGGTAAATTTTAGTATCCGTTACAGTCGCACTTAAAGCAGTTTGTAATGTGCTGTCTGAAGATAAATAAGCGTAAATATCTTGTGCTATCATAAAAATAAATCCTCCGCACTTGGTAAATTTTTTTGCAAAACTTGTTTATACATACTTAAAATCGGGCGTAAAAAAGGGCGCGGTTTAATGCGTGATGTGCCGTATTCAAGCATTTTTGCGTAATTTGCTTCACCGTTAAAAACACCGGCCTGTAAACCTAAAGTTTTGCCGGAAGTATAAATTTTTACATCAATACTTGAACGTAGTTTACCGCTTTCCATACGCGGTGCTTCTCCGGGTTTTGAACGCAGTTTGCGGTTGCCGGATTTTTCAACTTCGGTACTTAAAAGGAAGTATAAACTTCTTTTAATTTTTCCGGCCAAGTCATTAAGCAAAGTTTTTTGGTAAGTTTCAAATTTTTTATTTGCCCGGTTAATATTAGTTTTTACTGACAAACTTTGGCAATTTATTTTTGGGGTAAACATTATACCCTCCTTTCTGCATATAAGCAAAAAAGCCGTTCTTCTCCGCCCATATTGATTAGGCCGATTACGTCATAGATATTACCTTCAATTTCTACCGCAAGTTTTTTGCCGTAAAGCGTGCTTTTTGCCTGTACGTATATTGAGTGTGTTGCCAGGCTATAAACAGGCAAAGAATATTTACGCTCGCTTACAGTCCTTGTTCTTAAACGGCAGGGTAAAGCAGTTTCCAAAACAGTTGAAACGGTTTTTTGCTCACCGCTTGCGGCCTCTTGTGTATAAGTTATTTGGCTGATTTTGCAGGTTTTGTTTAATAGTGTTTTAAGCGACATTTACCCCCCCTTATAAATCAATTCTTTTATAACCTTCAAGCAAACTTATAACGGTATCCGGTATTTGATTTTGTTCCAAATAATTTACGGAATAATCGCCTAAAGTTTCGCTGTCTATGCCTTGTGATTCTTTTGTGTTTGTAAGGTAAGAAATCCATTGCCAAATTGCAAGTTGTATATTTTTGGGTACGCTTGCGGTATCGGCGGCAAGGCCGGCAGTATAGGTAACCAAAACGGCACCTTTCCAAAAAATATTGCGCCTGATAATACCGTTTGAATTATCTATTTTTAAAGTGGCGGTGTCTAAAGTTTCGCCGTCTTCAACAATAGTTGTTACGGATGTAACAGGGTATTGTTTAAGTTGTAAATATTTGCTTTTTGAATTTGTACAATCATAAGGATCTTGGCTTATTTGGCGTGCAACTATATAGCGGCCTAAATATTCCTCCGCGGCATTGGTTACACTTTCAATTAAAAGTTCAAAAAATTCATCTTTTGAAGTATCGTTTGGCGAGATATTTAAATATTTTTTTAAATTTTCCAAAGTGGTTGCTGCATTTGTGGGTAAAGACATTTTGACCTCTCTTATATGGCCTTGCGCGTTTAACGCAAGGCCATAAACAAATTATTTAAACAGTAAATAACTGAAGGCATTACCGTAAGTAACATTTATAGATAAAGCCTGTGTGAAGCGGAGCCAGGTTTGGTCCGTCATAAATGCGCTTTCCAAAGAACTGTCGGTGGAATTCCATGCGGCTGCATCTTGGGAAACTTTAACAGTCATTTCTTCTCTGGGTGAAATTAAGAGGTTTTTATTGAAGCGGCCAAAGAAAGCAATAGTTTTATCACCACCGGTTAAAGTGCTTGCACTGCTGACTTCGTTAGGAATTTGCGAGCATACAACATAAGGAATATTCCAGATTGTTGCCGGGCCTGATGCTGATGGCGGGCACCATACATATTGGCCTTTTAAGTCCTTAAGCTGCATAAGTTTTGCAAGGCCTGCACGTGATAAAACGATAACACCGTCTTTTGCCTGTGTTTCGTTTAAACTGAAAATTAAGTTTGAAATATCATCAAAACTTACTGTTGAGGATGCCATACTGACAGCATTTACCCCTGAAGTATTTAAAATACCGCAGAAAGGATCATTTGAACCGTCACCTAAAAGGGCAACGCGTTCAATTTCAAGTGCCATGGCTTCGGCAACGATTTCAGATAAAAATTGGGTTAAGTTTATTGCGCTGTCGCGGATAAGTTCGTCGGTGCATTTAATCACTGTTGCCAAAACTTTTGCGGTTTGTTCAATTTGCCCGAAGGTGGGGTTTGAAATGGGTTTTGTACCGCTTTCGGCAACCCAGCCCACTTGCAAATTGGTTAATTGTTTGGGGATTTGCCTTTTCCAAGCAGACATAGGCAAAATGTTGGCAATTTGCATAATCGGGCTTGCATCTGTCATCAAGCGGATGACTTCGTTTGAAAATTCAGTCGGCACCAAATAACCGCCGATATTGTTTGTACCTTCGCTTAAAACAGCTTTTTGACCTTCAATAATTGCAGGGTTGTTTTTTGCGGCAAGTAAAAAATTCTTCATATTACCGAATTTACGGCCATATTCGCTGGTCCAAGGTTTTTCAGGTGCAAATTTACCTTTTGCGGCAAAAGCGGCAAACCTTTCAAACAAGGTATCTTCTGTTGTGGGTAAAACCGCTTTACTTTGTGCCGGATGCACTTTATTGATTAAGTCTGCGATAATTTTTTGGGCTTTTTCTTCGGTAATGCAAGAGGAAATTTTAGAGTCAAGAGTTTGCCTTAACTCGTGAAGGGAAGACATTATATCGTCCATAATACTCCTTTAAACAATTTTGCGTGTGCAAAATTGAGTTAGACGACTCCCCTGTCTGATACGAATGTATCAAATATTTGAGCAAAATGTCAAGAGATATTTTTAATTGACATTTTTTTTTTTCATAAAATTACCCTATAGATAATATTACTTAATGAGGAAATTTATGTTAAAAAATAGAAAAAAAGGTTTTACTTTATTGGAGTTATTAGTAGTTGTTTTAATTATCGGTATTTTAGCCGGCATTGCTTTACCGCAATATAGAAAAGCAGTATTAAAAGCACGTTTGCATACAGGAATACCTTTAGTAGAAAGTTTATATGAAGCCGCACAAGTATATTATCTTGCTCATGGGGTTTATACGAATGATATCGATGACTTGGATGTAGAAATGCCTCATGATAGTTCCTGCGAAAAATGGAAATCAAACGGTTACTCCGGTTGGGATTGTGCATGGGGCGGTGTAGAAGTTACCGGTCAAACAGTTGCAGAGGGCGGTGAAATAAGTGTAAATTTTTTATATCCTGTTCACAACTCTGTTTTTAACTCAACTTCTGTAATTGAATATTTGCACTTATTAGATGATTGGCCACTTAGTGTTTTTCCTGGAGGTAAATTGCAAGGAGGAAGAAGATATTGTTTTGCAAGACCTCAAAATACAGTT
Organism: Elusimicrobiaceae bacterium; assembly: GCA_045225155.1. Taxonomy (GTDB): domain Bacteria; phylum Elusimicrobiota; class Elusimicrobia; order Elusimicrobiales; family Elusimicrobiaceae; genus Proelusimicrobium. The sequence goes on along the minus strand of JBGVBB010000191.1, from coordinate 3,595 downwards.
GCTAATGATGTGTGTAAAGAGTTAGGTGGCGTTTTTCTCTCTGGAAGTGGTGCGTGGAATTATTATCTTATTCAATAACTTTAGATATTAAAAGATCTTGTATATTTTATATCAAAAACTAAAGTATTTCTATTTAAGACAACCTGCCCCTATAAATAGTATAATTTATATATGAAATTATCACCATTACAAGCCTTATGGCTTTCACTTGCCATCACGGTATTTTACCCTATTGTAGGTAAATTAAAAACCGGGCATATTTCGCCGACTGTCCTAATGCTTTTTGCAACGGGGATTCCGGTTCTTTGTTATATTCCATATTTAACAAAACATAAATTTTGGAAACTTTTATTTGATAAAAAACTTATGCCGCGTTTGGCGGGGCTTGGGTTCTTTTCTTCGGCTTTTCCTTTCCTTTGTATGATGATTGCTCTAAATTACACAACGCCGGCAAATTCCTCAATTTTAAACCAAACCGAAGTTTTATATTCCTTGCTTTTAACTTATATCTTTTTAGGGGAAAGACCGACGGCAAAACAATTAGTAGGTACGGTTTTTGTGTTAATAGGCGTAATTTTTATTTTGATGGAATCAAATAAATTTAATTTTCAAATGAAAGGTGATTTGCTTATTATTTGCACTACGTGGATGTTCCAAGTTGGGCATATTTTTGCCAAAAAACTCCCCCCCGAATTAACAGAGCATTTTATAACGGCGGCGCGTGCTTTTTATGCTTTTATTTTTACTTTGCCTTTAACTTATATACTTACTTACTTTAATATTCAACCCACAATAACAATATGTTGGCAAACTGTTGTGGCGGTACTATTTATGGGTATTGCGTTTTATATTTACGGCAACTATTTGTGGTATATTGCAATACGCCGTATGGACCTTTCAAAAGCAACAACTTTAATCTTAACTTACCCGGTGTTTACTTATATACTTTCGGCGATATTTGGGTATGATAAATTTACAGTTTTAAAAACCTTGGGCGTAATTTCCGCTTTAGGCGGTGCCTATATGGTTAATAGCGTTATTAAGAAAAATAAGAGGGAAGCAAAATGAAATTAGTATTATTTGATATTGACGGTACACTTTTAAATTGCGGTGGGCTTGGCATTAAAGCCTTAAAGCGTGCTATGCAAAAACTTTACAAAAAATGCCCTGTGTTTGACGAAAGTAATCTTTCAGGCAGAACGGATCTTTATAATTTTACCTATGTCTACAAATGCTTGAAAGGTAAAAACCCCACAAAAGCCGAAATTAAAAAAATTTGTGCTGAATATTGGGCACAGTTACCGCGTGAAATTGCCGAACTTAAAAAGGCCGGCAAATTTAAACTTATGCCCGGTGTAAAAGAATTTTTAGATACTTTAAAAAAGTATAAACAAGTTAAAATTGCATTGGCAACAGGCAATACACCGAAGAGTGCGGAACTTAAACTTAAAGCAGCAGGGCTTGATAAATATTTTTCCTTTACCGTAGGCGGTTTTGGTATGATGACCACCGAACGCCCGGAACTTTTAGCCCTCGGCGTTAAAAGTTGCGAAAAAGCCTATAAAACAAAATTTACGCAAAATGATGTTTTTATCGTCGGGGATACACATCACGATGTCTTGGCCGCCAAAGAAAACGGCTACCATAATGCCGTTGTTTTGGAAGGCAATTTGGCCGATAAGGCAAAACTCTTGCGTGCTGCGGCTGAACTTGAAGTTAAGAATTTTAAAGATGTAGAATTATTCTTGATGTGGCTTGTTTTAAAAGCAGACCCGAAAGGCATTAAAAAGGGTGCATACATTACGCCTGCAACTGCGATTGAACATGTGTTTTTCAGCAGAACAGGCATTGATGAGGACCGTTTAAAAATGTTTAAAATAAAAAAATATTCTGATTTGGAGAGCGGTAAAATATGGTAACTTGGCAAGAAGGTGCAAATTGTTTTATTGATGCTTTAGCGGATAAAAGTTCCGTCCCCGGTGGCGGCAGTGCCGCAGCTTTTGCTGCTGCTATGGGTGCGGGTTTGCTTTTAATGGCCGTAGGTGTAACAATAAAACGCAAAGCCACACCGCAAGCGGATAAAGATTTTTTAACACCTTACCTTGATGAAATTACCGAATATAAAAACGATTTTAAGAATTTGACCGAAGAAGATGCCGCCGCTTACCTTGAAGTAATCAATTTAAAAAAGCAAAATCCGGCTGACGGGGCAAAACTTGAAAAAGCACAAATCGTGGCAGCGGAAGTTCCTTTGATAACCGCGCAAAAAGCACAAAAACTTTTAAAAATAATTTATGATATAGAAGAGAAAATAGCAAAAATTATTTTATCTGATGCTTTATGTGCCAGGGCTTTACTTATTGCAAGTTTGAAATGCTCGCAGGAAAATATTAAAACAAATTTGCCTTATGTTACGGATGAAAATTTAAAAATAAGATTAAATAAAGTGTCTAACGAAATAGATAATTTATGCCGTCACAAATAAATTCAGCGAAGTTAAAAAAACTCCTCCCGAAAGCAAATGGCTATTTGCTTGCAGAACTTTTATATAACAATTCCTTGACGGAAAATGAGCTTGAAGATAAAATTAAAGATTTAAGACAAAATTTAAATTTAAACGAAGATGATTTGATAATTAACATTTTGCTTTTTAGGCAAAGTCCGATAACCGCACCTAAAAAAGAAAAAGTTCTTAAAGCACAAAAAATATTGCAGAATTTAGCAAACCAAGTATCTTTAGATAAAGAATATTTTGATTTGTTAAACCATGTGTACGGGCAAGTTTCAAGTACAATTTTAGTGCAAGACATCATGGGTTATACCGTAGACAGTTTACTTGAAATGATAGAAGAACCCCGTACAGTATTAAAAGCAAAAGCGGGAAAAAATTCCCAATTTTTAAATGATTTGTACGCTAACAAAAAAATTACATTAAAAACTTTCAAAAATTTATATCAGGTTTATGCTTTCGAAGGTGCACCGGAATTAGAAAATAGTTTTAATGCTTTATTAAGTGAAATAAAATTAAAATCCCCCGCTTTTAAATACAAAGAGGAACTTGCGGCAAAAATTCTTTTGGCTGAAATTGCCGAGGAAGAAATTGCCCCGATGCTTAATTTGTATAAAAATTTCCCCTTCTGTTTGGAGTTGGAAGATTTAGAAGTAATTTACTTTAAGTACAACACTTTGCCTGAGGGCGAAATTCAAAAAATTTTTAATGCAATTTTAATGCGTTTACCCTATAACGAAGAGCCTTATGAAAACTTAGCCCTTGCCGTAAAAGTTTTAAAAGACGGTAAGGAAGAAGTGTTTAATAAATGTTTAAACCATGCCCGTATAAAACAAGATAAATTAAACTATATGCAGGAATTAACTAAAGTTCCGTTTTTTGTAGGCTATCAAGATGAAATTACCCTAAAATTTTACGGTAAAAAAAGTTTGGTGGAAGTAGGCCTTCAGTTTAAAGCACTTTTGCAAAGTTTGCCTTTTAATGAAAACTATAAAGAAAATGCCGATATCGGTATAAAAGTTATGTTGGGCAAAATTCCTTATAAAGCAGGGTATGCACAGGCACTTTACAGAAAGGAAAACCGTG
>JBGVBB010000190.1:0-4782 GCA_045225155.1 Elusimicrobiaceae bacterium | reverse complement strand
TGTACCGCCCCAAAGCACCAGATAACCGACTAATGCCAATACAACTAAAAATAAAATTTGTTTCATAACTTACTCCTTTTTATAATTAAGTATGATTACAGCCTCTACCTATATATTAGCAAATTTTTTTACTTATTTAACCTGGATAAAATTTACAGGTAAATTTGTATTCTCAATTAACTTATAATTTTTTTGTTCTTGTTTTTTGTTTGCGGAAATTAAATTTACTTTATAGAAAACTTTAATTTCGTTCTCTAATGTTTCTGCCTTAACTATTTCAAAAAAAGTATCTGCAAATCTGCCTGCGGAAAGAACAACTACCATTTCTTCTTTCTTAAAATCTACTTTTGGATATTTTCCTTCGTTTTCATTGATAAATTTTTCATAAGATTTAGAATCTTTTATTACCAAAAAATTAGCAGGAATTTGCAACATGGTTATACGTGAATCATCATCCTGATAATTTGTTTTTTCTTCATCCTTTGCGATACTTGAAGGATCTAATACGAAATCGTCATCATCTACACTGATTGCATTATGTCTTTTTGTTTCGTCTTGTGCCATTTGTTCAAATAAATCTTTAGGTTTATTTGCTTGACTGTAAAAAATCAATTCATCTTCAGATTTAGGTGCATTGGGGAGTTTATCGGTTGATGGTTCGCCGACAAATAATACTTCCCCCGGTTCACCGGACTTTACGACTTCCTCCAATTCTTTTTGGGCGGTTTCTTCAATTAATGCCATCACTTCAGGTGTTTCTTGTTTAAGTTGATATTTAGGCTACAGATAATATTGCCAAAGCATAGCAGCGGCAAAGATCCCCAAACATAAAGCGATTACATTTTGATGTTTCATTTATTTTTCCATTTACCGTATTCTGCGGTGATTACTGATTTTAAACCGCCGCGTGGTGTAAATTCTGCAATTATACGGGCGCATTTAGGCTTTGCGGCTTTAACGACATCATCCAAAATTTTATTAGCGGTATTTTCCATAAAAATACCCATATCACGATATTCAAGCAAATAATATTTTAAAGATTTAAGTTCCAAACATAATTTATTAGGGATATATTCAATCGTTATTGTCGCGAAATCGGGAAGCCCTGTTTTAGGGCATACGGAAGTAAATTCCGGCAAAGAAATACGTATTAAATAATCCCTTTTATACTGATTTTCCCAACATTGAATCGCCGGGAGTTTAACATCTGCCCCACGCCTTGCATGAGTTTTAGTGTAACCGAAATCAAGATCTTTATTCATATTTTAACCTCAAAGAATTTAAGAATATAACAAAAATATTTAAAGCCCAAAAACCCCAGAAAATAAGCCAGGTATCGGCATAATTACTGAGAATATAAAAATAACTTAACAACGCAATAAAAATGCTTAAAAGCAAGTTAAGGCAAACTGCATGCCAACCTTTTTTATACAACTCAAAAATACGTTTGACCAAAGTAAAATCTTTACCTTTTATGATAACATCAACCCAACTGGTAAACAAATTATTTGTAGGTACAAAGGCTAAGGATGCATCCGCCTGTAAAAGGGCTAAAATATCGTTAAAACCATCACCTATCATTGTAATAACTTCGCCTAAATTTTGGTCAGCACTTATTTTAGCGGCCTTATCTGTAGGATACATATTGCCGTAATATTCCTTTATACCGGCCCGCTTTGCCGCAGCCGTTATTGCCAAAGTATTATCACCTGAGAGCAAACAAACTATCTTTTTTAAACCGCTTAAATACTTAACTGTAGATGCGGCGTTTGCACGTAATCTGTCGGTAAAATAAATACACCCCAAGAATTTATCGTTTTTAGCCACATAAAAAACCGTTTTTTTGACTTCTTCTTCCGGCATAGGAACTTTTATTCCTTTATTTTCAAGCCAAGTACGCCTACCTGCCAAGTAAGTATCTTCGCCGCTTCTTACCAAAGCACCATAGCTGGGATGCAATTCCAAAGAAGAAATTCTTAGAGGTAACATCTTGTTTTTTACACCCCATTCTTTTAAAGCAAAAGCGAATATATTTTGGGCATTCTGTTGAGTTGTTAACGCGGCTTTCATCAAAATTTCTTCCGGGACATTATCCGCAGGAACTATTTCCGCTACCTGTAAATGGCCCGTTGTTAAAGTGCCTGTTTTATCAATAAATACTCTTGTAGAATCATTTGTTCTTTCCAATACGGTAATATCGTTTATTTTAATCTTTCCGTTAAAAGTAACACTTGAAAGATAATGCCAGGGCAAAACTATTGAAAGCATATATGCAACAGGGGAAACTATCATAATAAAAAAGCAAATGTGTGATAAAGCACATAAATATTGATTATTCTGAAAGCATAAAAAGAAAGATAATCCACCTAATAAAATTGCAATTGAAACTGTTATTATCAGGAAAGGGAGAGAAGTCTTTTCCAAAACACTTACCCGGATAAGTTTCCTGTTTTCGCTTTGTTTTACCGCCCTAAGAACCCGGGCAATATGGGAAGTTTTTTTGGAACTTAAAACTTTTATTTCAACATCTTTACCTTTATTTATAGAGCCGGCCAAAACTTTATCCCCGACTTGTTTAGAAGCTAAGGTAATATTCCCGGTTAAAAGATTCTCATCAAACAGCGTTGCCCCTTTTACGATTTTACCGTCAAAAGCCAAACGATGAGAATTCCTTAACAGTATAATATCCCCGATTTTTACTTCCTCGCAGAAAACTTTTTTAGGACCTTCTTCCGTCATCAAAACACAAGAAGGAGATATAAAATTATCAAGGCTTTCCATAAATTTAAAAGAATTTTTCAGATGTTCAACTTCTTTTGCTTTTATGAAATTGGCAAGCATTAAAGTAAGTGCCGTACCGACAAATGCCCAACAATTATTTGAACCGTCAGCACCCAAAATGCCGAAAATACCAAAACATAATGAAGCCGTTACAGAACATGTGAGAAAAGCATTAAAACCGATATAGGACTTAAACAATTCTTTTAATGCACCGGAGATAAATAATCCCCCTCCCCAAAAAGAAACAAGCAAAGCAAAAATTAAACCAAGATTTTGGGAAAAACTAAACAACTGGGTAATCGTGATTAAAACTAAAAATACTAAACAGACAAAACCTCTGAATTTATAAGAGTCAGATGTATAATAAGCTAATTTGTAAGCGATTTGTTTTTGCGACATTACATCCCCCTGTCAATTGAATCGAAACGTCTTGTAGCAATATATTTACGCCCGCTATTCGTTTTTAAAGCACTGATTTTAGATTTGTATCTTTTTGCATTTTTAGGATCAAGCTGGGCGGCAACTTTATAATTTTGTGCGGCATTTTTCGGGTCATCCAAAGATAAAATATCACCTGCAAAATCATAAGCGGCAACATATTTATTATTTATTGCTTTTAAATTGCTTAAATCTGCTAAAGCGGCCTCATATTCGCCTTTTGCGTATAGCATTTCGGCACGGCAGAAAATGGCCGCTATGTAATCTTTTTGTATTGCCATAGCGGAAGAACAATCTTCCAAAGCATTTGCATATTGTTTTAATTTGCGTTCAGCCATTGCACGCCTGTAATAATTTTTAGGATCTTTAGGATTTTTATAAATCAAATCTGTAAATTCTTGTGCGGCACTGGCATAACGGCCGGTTTCGTATTGGAATAATGCATGGTTTACAAGTGCTACATAATTATCGGGTTTAAGTTCAAGGGCATATTTTAAATCATCATAAGCGGCAGGGTAATTACCTATTTTCTGATAAGCAGCCGACCTGTTGACTAATGCGGAAAAATAATCTTCTTCTATTGCAAGGGCCTTTGTTAAATAGTAAATAGCCAAACCGTTTTTGTCTTGTTTAAGATAGAAAGAACCCATATTATTTAAAAGTTCCGCACTTTTAGGGTAAAGATCATATGCGGCTTTATAATCTGCTTCTGCTTTTTGGTTTTCCCCCAATTTGTCATATATAGTAGCACGGTTTACCAATGCGGAATAATATTTGGGATCCTTCCTTAAAATCTGACTATAAAGCTGTAAAGCTTGTTCTATTTTTCCCTGTTTGTCCTTATTTATTGCCTTTTTAAATAAAGCATCGGTATTGGAGCAAGCGCAAAACAAAACAATGACCGGAAGTATTAAATACAAATATTTTTTCATTTTTTTATCTCCTTCTTATTGGCTTTTAAAATAGCAAAAGCAACAAAAGCTGCCCCTACGCATATAGCACTGTCGGCAATATTAAAGACAGGCCATACATGGAAATCCAAAAAATCTACGACATGGCCTAAAACTATTCTATCATAAATATTACCCAAAGCACCTGCAAAAATCATCAAATAACCGTATTTTGCCCAATTTCCCAAAGCAAATATATCCTTATACCATTTAACCATTAGGAATAAAACAAGGAAACTGACTATAAGCAAAAACAAATTAGCATTTTGAAATAAACCGAAAGCAGAACCTGTGTTTTCCACATAAGTTAAACTAAAAAAAGGCAAAATATTTATGCTTCCCTTGGGAAGTAAAAATTTAAGTGTGAGCATTTTTGTTATTTGGTCTAAAATTAAAACGGCCAAAAAAACAACAATTTCAAACTTATATTTTTTACTTCTCAAGAGAAAGTTACAAGTCATTATTTAACTGCCTCTAAAACTTTATTTTCCGTAAGTACTTTTGCACAACGAGGGCAAAGGTCAGGATATGCCGGGTTTTGCCCGATATCTTCATGCCATTGCCAACAACGTGCACATTTTGTACCTAAAGCATGTATAACTTTAATTTCCAA
>JBGVBB010000189.1:0-1514 GCA_045225155.1 Elusimicrobiaceae bacterium | reverse complement strand
CAGGTTTTCAACTGTATCCGGAATATCACCGCCGTGCAGTTCCTTGAACCACAGCTTTGCGTGTTCTTTCTCGTTGTTTGCAGTTTCCTCAAAGATTTCCGCAATCTGTACATAGCCTTCCTTGCGTGCTTTGGATGCAAAATACGTATACTTATTTCTTGCCTGCGATTCGCCACTAAACGCCGCCTGCAAATTCTTTTCGGTCTGTGTTCCGGAATATTTACTCATAATTTTCTCCTTTAAATAATGTTTTATTTGTTAAAATCATAACACATAATTTTGAAATAAACAAGGTTTTAACAAAGATTTTAGTACGATTTGACTAAACCTAAAAAAAGAAATAAAAAAAATAAAAAAATTTGCGGAAAACGCTTAAAATAAATTGACTTTATCCGAGAATTTGGATATAATACAAAAGCATTTAGTTGCTTTAAGCGTTTTTGCGGAACTTAAATGGCGGCGTAGCTTAGATGGTTAGAGCGGCCGGTTCATACCCGGCAGGTCGGCGGTTCGACTCCACCCGCCGCTACCAAAATCAATTTGCGCCGCACTCGGCGAAAATGGATACACGATTTCCGCAGAACAAACTAAACGCTAATGTGGCCCCATGGTCAAGCGGTTAAGACACCACCCTTTCACGGTGGTATCATGGGTTCGAATCCCGTTGGGGTCACCAAAACAAAAAGACGGTTTTATACCGTCTTTTTTGTTTTATAATTTCAACGCCGAATTAACCACATCGTTAGTAGCCTATGACGAAAACAGCACTTAGAGACAAAAAAACAAACTAAAATTATTTTATTTTATCGTAAAATATGCTACAATATATCAAGTTAAAAATAATATAATAATCGAAGGGAAAAATATTCGATGAAAAAGGAAAAGAAAAAAGGCAATTATACCGGCATAAACAAACTGTTCAGAAGCGATAACTTACAAGTGCTTTTAAATAAAAAACATGACGGTACGTTCAGAGAGTTTATAGGCGACTGGAAATGGATATTCAGTTTTTCAAGCCGGTATCGCGGGATAATCGTTTTATACACTATTATCGGAATACTCGGTTCTACCCTGTCTCTCGGCGCGGCGTGGGTAAGTAAGTTACTCATTAACATAATCGTCGGCAAAGAAGTGGATAAAGTCTGGATACTTCTCGGCACAATGGTCGGTATGACGCTGTTTTCGCTGATAGTGTCAAGCATAAACAGCCGACTTTTTACACGAATTTCCATACACGTAAATAACGATATTCAGGCGGAAATTTTCGATAAAATAATAGACGCGCGCTGGAAGGAACTAAGTGCCTACCCAAGCGGCGACCTTTTAAACCGATTTAATAACGACGTAGGTACAATTGCCGCAAACGCAATACATTGGATTCCGAATTTAATCATTAATATATATAGTTTTACGATTATTTTTATCGCGCTGTTTCAAACCGACCCCATTATGGCGTTGATTGCCTTTCTATCCGCGCCGTTTTTGCTTATTATGAGTAGATATATACTCCGCAA
>JBGVBB010000188.1:0-12277 GCA_045225155.1 Elusimicrobiaceae bacterium | reverse complement strand
TACTTCGTATAAGGCGCAAATTTTCCGCTGCACATAAATTACCTAATTATGAAGGTGATTGCCATAACTTGCATGGGCATACTTGGTATGTGGTTTTTGAGATTGAAGGTCAAGTGCAGCCAAGCGGGATGATTTATGATTTTAAAATTTTAAAACCTTTGCTTGACAGTATTTTGCCGGATCATAAATTTTTAAATGATTTCGTACCAAACCCGACAGCCGAAAATTTAAGCCAATATATTTTTGATAAAACTGAAAAAGTTTTAAAAGATATAAATTTAACTTTAAAAACCTTGGAGTTGTGGGAAAATGAGGACTCTGCCTGCGTCATCCGCAAATAAATATAAGGTTAATGAAATTTTTTATTCTTTGGAAGGCGAAGGCCTTTTCAGCGGTTGTCCGGCTGTTTTTATTCGCCTTGCTGGTTGCACTATGTGTTGCCCATGGTGCGATACAAAATATGCCCAAAAAACTAATTTAAATTTAACTGCCGAACAAATAATTAAAAAAATTGCCGTTTACCCTTGTAAAAGCGTCGTTTTAACAGGGGGGGAACCGACAGAACAAGATTTAAATCCGCTTTTAAAACTGTTAAAGAAAAATAAATATCAAATACACTTGGAAACAAACGGTGCAAATTTAATTGATACAAAACTAATTGATTTTTGCACACTTTCCCCAAAGGCTTATATAAATGCAAAAATGCTAAAAGAAGCCGATGCCGTAAAATATATTACAGATACAAAAACAACTTTGCGTGAAATTGAAAGTTTACAAGAAGTATTAAACAAAAAAACTTTATTTTATCTTCAACCCAAAAATAACAGTAAGGAGAATATTAAACAATGCCTAAAATTAATAAAACAAAAACCAAACCTGCGCTTAAGCGTGCAGTTGCACAAGTTTCTAAAAATAAAATAAGCGAAGAAAAGGTAAAACAAAATTTACGCGAAATTATAACTTATATCGGGGAAAACCCTGCCCGCGAAGGCTTGCTTGAAACCCCAAAACGCATTGTTAAAAGTTGGGATACGCTTTTCAGCGGATACAAAAAAGATCCTGCCGCCCTCTTAAAAACTTTTACCGAAGGCTCTTGCGAAGAGATGGTAATTTTAAAAGATATTGAATTTTACAGTACCTGCGAACACCACTTTGCACCGTTTTTCGGTACTATAAGTATTGGTTATTTACCGAATAAAAAAGTTATAGGTATTTCAAAACTTGCACGTTTGGTGGAAGTTTATGCAAGGCGTTTGCAAATTCAAGAAAGATTAGTTGCACAAATTGCTGACAGTCTTATGAAATATTTACAGCCTTTGGGTGTTATGGTTGTTTGCAAAGCGCGCCACATGTGTATATGTTCCCGCGGTGTGCAAAAACATAATGCCGAGATGGTAACAAGTGCTTTGCGCGGTGTGTTTAATAAACACGAAGTCAGGCAAGAATTTTTGCAATTTATACAAAAAGTCTAATGCAAAAAATAACTTTAATGGGTATTTTAAACACTTCGCCGGAAAGTTTTTTTGACGGTGCGCAAGTTGAAATTACCCCTAAATATATTTTAAATAAAGCACAAAATTTAATTGCCGAAGGTGCGGGTATTATTGACATAGGTGGCCAAAGCACCCGCCCCGGCTTTGTGGAAATTACACCGGATGAAGAAATCAAAAGAACCACACCTTTTATAAAATTGTTGAGAGGAAAAACAAAAGCTCAAATTTCGGTAGACAGTTATAAGTTACCTGTTATAAAAGCGGCACTTGAAGCCGGTGCAAATATAGTTAATGATGTAAGCAGCTTAAAAGATGAAAATATTGCTAAAATTTCGGCAGATTTTGGTGTAAAACTTGTTTTAATGCATTCCGGCGAAGTTAAAAATTTGGAAAATGTTGCAGAGTTTTTCAAAGAGAAAATTAAACAAGCCAAAACTTGCGGTGTTAAAGAAGAAAATTTAATTTTGGATGTCGGCCTTGGTTTCGGTAAGTCTGCCGAAGAAAATTGGTTTTTGCTTGAAAATTTAAATTATTTTGACAGTTTTAATTTGCCAATACTTGTAGGCGCATCACGTAAACGTTTTACGGGTAAAACTTTGGAAAATTCTTTAAAAGCGGCAAAGTTTGCAACAAAAATACATTGCCCTTTAATCTTGCGTGTACATGAAGTTAAAGAAACGAAGGAGGCTTTAAATTTATGAAAGATATGTTAATTTCAGTTAAATCGCAATTTCGCGCTTCGCATTATCACGATGGTGCTTTGGACGAACCTGTGCATGACCATACTTTCGTATATATTGCTACTTTAAAAGGTCCTTTAAATGAGGAAGGTTTTGTAGTAGATTTCCGTAAAGTGGAAGAATTTTTATATGAGTTAAATAAAAGCCTTTCTTTTAAAGTTTTAAATAAAATTATCCCAAATTCCACTACAGAAAATGTGGCAATATTTTTGTTTAATAAGATTAAAGAAAAGTTCCCTCAAATTTACAAAATTCAGGTTTTTGAGAAGGAAAATTATTCCGTAACTTATGAAGAATAAAACAGTTTACCTTGCGTTAGGCAGCAATATCGACCCCGCAAAGAACATTAAACTTGCCTTAAAAGAACTTAACAAAATAGGTAAGATTATCAGTGTATCAAAACTCATAAAAACGAAACCGGTTGGTTATTTAAACCAGGCGGATTTTTTAAACGGTGCTGTTAAATTCCAAACTATTTTATCGCCGCAAGATTTGCTTAAAGAACTTAAAAATATTGAGCAAAAATTAAAACGAAATACTCCTTTTAGAAACGGCCCTAGGACAATAGATATTGATATTATTTTTTACGGTAATTTAATTTTAAATACCTCAAATTTAATTATACCTCATCCGCGTTGCGGTGAAAGATTTTTCGTACTTAGGCCGATGGCCGATATTGCCCCTTGTAAAGTACATCCTATACTTAAAAAACAAGTAAAAACTTTACTCAAAGAGTTAAATTAGTTTTGTAAATCATAACATTTTATGTTAAAATATTTCTATGAAAGAAAATTCTATATTTTTTCCTCTTATAGTCGTAATATTTTTGGCAGTTTTACTGGCATACGGGGTTTCCTGGTATGCTAAGGAAAGCAATGATTTAAGTTCTAAAGTCAGCAAAGAACAATTGGCTTCTTTTACCAATGACAAAGTTGAATATGTAGATCAAGTGCCGGTTGGGGGGGAAGAGCCCCTTGTTTCCCCTGTGGAAACACGCAAAAAACAATCTGCCCGCTACGATAATGTCGGCCAGGCTATAAAAAGTTTAAATATTGGGAATATCGCTTATGCCACGGCAGAAGATCTTCGCTTAATCGGTTCTACAAATTGGAGTTTAACCAATACAGTCGCAAATAATTTGGATTTCCCGCAAGTTATAGAAGTTGTATTTAATAATAAGGATGTTTTGCAAGGTTTTTTTAGCCGCCAAGATGTTACGGATTTATTAAATAATTATCTTGCCGTATCAGATGTAGTTGAAAATAATTCTAACGAAATGGTTTCTTTAATAGAAGGACGTGCTTTCCAAGGGGTCTTAAAAGATAAAGAATTATTATCAAAAATGCTTAACAGTACTTTGGTTCAGCAAGTTTTGCTTAGCAGAAGTGCAACTTACTATTTAACAAATCCCAGCCAGGCAAAGCCGTTTATTGAAGGTAATAAAACGCTTGCACCGCTTCTTAAAAATGAAAATTTAAGAGCAGTTTTATTAACTGATCCGAAGACTAAAAAGTTTGCTTCAACACTTTTTCCTAAAGAAACTCAAAAGGTAAATCAGAAGACAACTCAGGCAAAATAGATGCCGTTAAATGCTTTGTTTACGGGGCCGCTCATTAAGATGCGGCCCTCTTTTTGTTCTATAAACAAAGTTCCGCCGTCCATAATTATTGCAGCTTTATTCTTGATAAGCCCACGCCTTATAGCACCTGCTAAAGTGGCACAGGCACCGCTACCGCAAGCCATGGTTATACCTGCCCCACGTTCCCAAACACGCATACGTATTTTTTGCGGCCCTAAAATTTGTGCAAATTCCACATTGGTTCTTTGCGGGAAAATTTTATTATTTTCCACCTTTGGGCCAATTTTCGCTATATCAAGTTTTTCAACATTTTTAATAAAAAATACAGCGTGAGGATTACCCATTGATGTGCAGACTGCTGCCGGTAACATAGGCAAAACTTTCAAATTTAAAGTATCTGATTTTTTAGAAAGAGGTATATCTTTCCAATCTGTTTTCGGTTCGCCCATATCAACCGTAATTAATTTTCCGCGCCAGGCACTTAAGATCTTTTTATAAGGTGCTTCTAAAGTTATTTTTTGCTTTTTTGATTCTTCAAAAATTAAACTGCTTACGCAACGTGTACCGTTACCGCAAGCACCGGCAGTGGAACCGTCAGCATTAAAAATTTCCATTTTAACGTCACAAGTTTTTGATTTTTTAAGTAAAATAAGTTGGTCAAAACCTATGCCGGTTTTTCTATCGGCCATCTTGCAAATCAAAGCCGGTGTCAAAGTAACTTTGTTTTTTCGGCCGTCAATGATTACAAAATCATTTCCAAGCCCGTCCATTTTTATAAAGGGTATTTGTTTCATAATTTTTTTATTCTTTCAAGTGCCTCTAATGTGTTTTCACGGCTGCCGAAAGCAGTTAAACGGCAGTATCCTTCACCTGCTTCACCAAAACCTGCACCGGGGGTACAAACCAAAGCACATTTTGTAAGTAATTCTTCAAAGAAGCTAAAAGAAGTTTTACCTTTCGGCACTTCAAGCCAAATATAAGGTGCATTTTTACCGCCGTAAACGGTGTAGCCTAAATCTCTTAAAGCGGTGGAAATAATTTTTGCATTTTCCATATAATAAGCAATAGTTTCTTTAATTTGTTTTTTACCTTCTTCGGTGTAAATTGCCTCAGCCCCTCGTTGAATTATATAAGAAACGCCGTTAAATTTTGTTGTGTGGCGCCTTCTCCACATAGCATTTACGGAAATTTCTTTCCCGTTTGCTAAACCTTTTAATGATTTAGGGACAACCATATAAGCACAACGTGTACCCGTAAAACCCGCGGTTTTTGAATAAGATCGAACTTCAATAGCGACATCTTTTGCCCCGTCAATTTCATAGATAGAGTGCGGTAAATCATTATTCTGAATATATGCTTCGTAAGCAGAGTCAAAAATAATTACTGCCTGCTCGCGTTTTGCATAGGCAACCCACGCGGTTAATTGCTCTTTTGTCATTGTTGCACCCGTCGGATTATTGGGGGAGCAAATGTAAATTATATCACTGTGGAAACTGGGTGGTGCGGGGGTAAAATTATTTTCTTTAGTCGCAGGAACTTTTAAAATTTTGCGGCCTGCCATAATATTTGTATCACGATATACCGGGTAAATAGGATCGGTTAATAAAACAGTGCAGTCAGTTGAAAATATTTCTTGAATATTACCGACATCGCATTTTGCACCGTCACTGACGAAAACTTCATCCTTATCTAAATTAATACCTCTTGCCTCATAATCGTTTTTGATAATAGCATTTATTAAAAAATCGTAACCTTGTTCCGGGCCATATCCGCGGAAAGTTTCCCTATGTCCCATTTCCGAAACCGCTTTTTGCATTGCATTTATTACCGCCGGTGCAAGTGGTTGGGTAACATCGCCGATACCGAGGCTGATAACTTTTGCACTTGGGTTTTGTGCTTTAAATTCAGCCGTTTTTTTAGCTATCTTAGGGAAGAGGTATGATGCCTCTAAATTTAAATAGTTTTCATTTACTTTCATAAAGATATTGTATATAATTTTTATATGATAAGAAAATATTTTTATTTAATTGCCATTTTATTTTTGCTTATAGCATGCAATAAGCCTGATCCAAAAAATTACCCAAATTCCAATACCGATATTATTGCCTTTGGTGACAGTTTAACTTACGGCTATGGGGCTGAAAGAGATGAAACATACCCGGCCTATTTAAGCAAAATGATTGGGCGTGAAGTGATAAATTTAGGTGTTAGCGGTGATACTTCTGCTTTGGGCCTTGCCAGAATTAACGAAATCAACAAATATTCACCTTATATGGTTTTAATAGAATTTTCCGCCAATGATTTTTTTAGAAAAAACCCAAAAGAGGCTACCGAAAATAATTTAAAGGAAATAGTCCGCCAAGTACAAAATATGGGCGCTATCGCTGTTTTAGTGGACACCGGCGGTGCATATCCTATGGAGCCGTACACTAAAATTCAAAAACAAATAGCTAAAGAGTATAATACCTTATTTGTTCCAGGTATTATGGATGGTATTTATAACAAAAAAGCCCTTAAATCAGACCAAATACATCCGAACAATAAAGGGTATGAAATTGTAGCTAAACACATCAAAAAAGTAATAAAACCTTATCTATAGATAAATCATATTAATTCAAGACTGTTTTTATGACATAGGTCTTTTGGGTCTTCATAAAATAGGTCTAAAGTTCCTTGTGCATTAAAATGATAAAAGCCATAATATAATTAGATTACTGTATCAAGGAATATAAATATGAAAAAATATTTTTGTCTGTTTTTAAGTTCCATTCTATTGTTATCAAATACACAAATATTTTGCCAAGAGGTAAATATCGCCTCGGAAATAATATCTCCGGCAGAAATTGAAGAACTATCTGCCCTGGCAAAAGAAATTAACTCAAAATATAGTAAAGCATTGAGAAATATTACCGGAACATCAGATTATATAGAACATGTTAATTCGGGGCGATCTTCAATTCAAAACAGAAACCCCTATTCCCTTGAAGTCCAAGTAAACGGAAGCTATAAAGTATATTCTAAAGAAATTAATGAACTTGCGGATCGTTTAAATTTGTTTCAAAGCAAAATGAAGGAAACTTACGCTAGGTATATAGATGCCTTACCGGAAGGTACATATTTAAAAAAAGTAACCGCAAATTATATTAATGATCGAATGAATACCTTGTTTCGTACACAAAATTATTATTTAGATAATTTATTATCTATCTGCGATATCATTTCCGAACATCCTGAAATTAGGGATATTTCAAGCGTTTTAAAACCGGTATACTTTCATAGCAGGGAATCAAGGCAAAAGTATTTGGAAGCACAGTATAAAAAGGAATCTTATATAAGAAACGAATTTATAAAAGATTTGGCAGATAATCAAACTTATTATCAAAAGGCTTTTTCGGAAGATATGGATAAATTAATTATGCAATTGAGAAGGGCCGAAAGTTCATTTTCACAGGAAGCAATAGAATTTTTTTCTAAAAAAACACATACCGCAGATGAAATTTTAAATTACTTTGCCTCACGTTTGCCGGAAAACCAAAAAGCAACTTTATTTGCTTTAAAAATATCAGATGAAGGTTTAACAATAAAACAGTTAATTCCTTATATTAGGTATTATCTAAAACAAACAAACAGAAGATTATGGAAATTAGAAAAATTTTCTGCGGAAAGGTTAGCTGTTTCACTTTCCAAAATGCCCCTTACAGAAAGGGTAAACTTCCTAGATAATTTGTTAGATTTTACTCCGGAAGCCAAATTGTTAAGAAATGAAATCCATCAAGCGGAAAAAGTTGCCGGCAAAAGAATTATTAACAGGGGTGCAATAAAATTATCCGGTACTTTTATGGTCATAGGTGCATTTTTAGTAGCATCAACAATAGTGGCAGTATCTGCCGACAACAGTTTTGTTAACAGCATCGGCCCGGCCCAATTAGCGCGAATAGGGCGCAAAATAGACAACGGGCAAATGATATCTTTACAAGAAATGTCTGCTTATTATACCGATCCGAGAAATACCAAAAAGGTTACAGATGATCCGTTAGGTTTATTGGAAGTTTTTGAAATCGCAATAACCGTAAATGATTGTTTAGATGCATTGAATATAGAAAAGGAAAATCCTGTAAACACGGAAATACAGCAAGATCAAATAAACAATGCGGTTAACGAATCTCTGGATAAAATTGATTTCGGAAAGACTGATTTCGGTGTCGGTACTCTATAATTAAGCAACAAGTTGATTAATTTTTTCTTCCTGTTCTTTAAGGTTTAAGGAAAGAACCTTGGAAACACCCTTTTCTTCCATTGTAATACCGTAAAGCATTTGTGCGGCAGACATTGTGGTCTTATTATGTGTTACCACAATAAATTGGGTATTTGCGGAAAATTCTTTAATAACATCAACATATCGGCCCACGTTGGCTTCGTCCAAAGGTGCATCGGCTTCGTCCAAAATACAGAACGGAGAAGGTTTATGCATAAAGAATGCAAACAGTAACGCTAAAGCGGCAAAGGCCTTTTCACCACCCGATAATACTGCTATGCTTAATAGTTTTTTGCCGGGGGGTTGTGCGGTTACTTCTATACCTGTTTCAAGCAAGTTATTGGGGTCTGTCAAAGTAAGTTCTGCCTCACCGCCCATAGATAATTTTTTGTAAATTTGTTTATAGAAAGTCCTTACTTGTTCAAAAGTATATTTAAAGTTTTCGCGTGTGGTGGCATTAATTTTGGTAATTGCCGCCTTTAAGTCGCGTTTTGCATTTTGCAAATCTTCAATTTGTTTGGTTAAGAAATCATTTCTTTCTTTTAAAGCATCATATTCTTCAGGCGCAGTCATATTTACGGCGCCCATGCTTTCAATACGGTGGCGCATCATTTTAACGCGTTCAAGGTCCACCTTCTTTTCACCCCATTTCATTTGGGCTTCTTCTTGGGTTATATTCCAACTTTCAAGCAAAGTGTTAATTATTGCGGTTTTTTGGCGGCGGTGATTGGTTAAAGTATTTTCCAGATCATGCGCTTTAACCGTAAGTTCGTTAATATGTGTTTTATTTTTGTTTAAAGCGGAATTTTTGTTATCAAATTCAAGTTTTAAAGCAGTTAAACCTTCCTTCATTTTTGTTTCGGAAAGTTCAAGTGCGGCCAAAGCATCACGTTGTGCGGTAAGTTTTGCCTGGGAAGTTAACTTTTCTTCTTCCAATGCCTTAACACGCTCTTGTGATTTAAGCATTTGTTCTTGGCGTTTCTTTTCCTGTTCCGCTAAGTTTTGTTGTTCGCTTGAAGATGTTTTTAAATCAAGTTCAATATTATTTTTCTTTAACTTTACTTCGTATAAAGCGGCATTTGCACGCTCTATTTCGGTTTTTAAATTGGCGGCCTCAGCCTCAAGTTCAGAACGTTTTTGGCGCATGGCCTCCGCTTCTTTTTTGGTTTCTTCTTGTTTGGTTCTAAAGATTTTAAGTTCTTCTTTGGCTGTATTTATTTTTTGTTTGCGTGCTTCCAAGTTTTGTAAAAGTTCTTCTTTGTTTTTGTTAATTTGTGCTTGTGCAGCCTCAATTTCCTGTTTATTTCTTTGACGGACAGCCAAGTTATTTTTTGCAGTATTCAAAGCGATTAAATCTTCCTGAATTTTTGTGGAAGCGGTTTTAATTTCCTGTTCTTTTAAGGAAATTTCTTCCATATTTTTGATTATTTTTTGTGCGGTTTCTTCTTGTTCTTTGGTTTTTTGCTTTAAATCTTGCTTGGCCGACTCTTCTTCCGCCCAGAAACTTTCCAAGGTTTTAACTTCCTTTTCACCGCCGGAAAGCCAAAAACTGCCGGCGACTTCGCTACCGTCTAGGGCATAACCGCTGCACAAATAATCAAGCAAAGCGGAAAGTTCGGGTTTACATTCAATTAAGGAGCGTAAATTTTGTGCGCCGCTGAACATTGAACTTTCGCCTTGCACTTTAGGTACTTTATTTAAAATTAAAAATCTGCCGCGTGCACCGCCTTTTTGTTTTAAAATACTTATGGCTTTTTGTGCGGTTTCAAGGTCCTGGCAAATTAAAGAATCTAAAAATTTACCCAAGGTTTCTTCAATAGTCAAATTATATTCTTTTTTAAATTTTATATTTTTGCGTAAAGTGCCCATTATGCCGGCAATTTTGTTTTCTTCAACAATTTTTGCGCCGAGCCAATAAGGGTCTTTTTTACCTTGCATTTCAATCATTTGCATTTTGGTTTTTAAGGAGGCGATTTCCGCCTGTAAAGCACTCAAAGTTTTATTGAGTTCCTGCCTTTCTTGTTCCAAATTGCGTTTTGATTCTTCAAGTTCTTGCTGTTTTTGTTTTAAAGTGTTTAATTCTTGTTCTTTTTGTGTGACTGTGTTTTGAAAATTTGTAATTTCGCCGTCAATACTTTGGGCACGTTCTTTTTGCGCTTCCAAATTGCGTTGTAAGGTAATCAAATTATTATTTTCATGGGAAATAGCACTTTCTTCCAAAGCGATTTTACCGCTTAATTCCATTTCCTGTTGTGCTAAAGTTAAAAGTTTGGAACTTGCACTTTCCATTTGCTCTTGTACGATTTTTAATTGTTCCTCGTTTTGCTTAACTTGCGCATATTTTTGATTATATTTTTCTTGTAAAGGGACAAGCGCCTCGGTTGCTTGGTTTAATTGTTGTTGCAAGCTTTGCAAGGCGGGCGTAAGTTCAAGTAAACGCTTTTTGCTTAATTCTTCTTCCGCTTTAGAACTTTGAAGTTGCAAAGTAATTTCGCCCGTCATATTCTGGCAGTTTTGTACAACGCCTTCAAGTAAACCTATTTGATATTTGGCTGCTGAAATCTTTTCATTAAATTCCTGATATTCTTTCTGTTTATGGGTTAAATTTAAGTCTAATGCGGCGGCTTCCCCTTCCAAGGCGGAAATGGTGGCCTGCAAATCGTTTATTTCTTTACTAATCGGCTCCAAAGCAAAAGCGGTTTGGTTTATTTCTTTATCGTGGCTTTTGATATTTTCAAGTGCAAGGGCAATTTCGCTTTCTTTTAATTCTTCGCGGTATTTTTGGTATAAACGCGCTTTTCTTGCTTCACTGTCAAGTTTTTTAATTTGTTCTGCAATCAAGGCCAAAGTATCGCTAAGGCGTGCAATATCCATATCAACATGTTCGAGTTTGCGGATGGCTTCATCGCGTTTTGCTTTGTATTTTGAAACACCTGCCACTTCTTCAAACATCTCGCGTCTTTCAAGCGGGCCGGCATTTTCAAGCAAGCGGCTGATTGAACCCTGGTCAATAATGGCATAGCCCTCACCGCCGATACCGGTATCTAAAAACATTTCACGTATATCTTTTAAACGGCATTGAACGCGGTTTAAATAATATTCGCTTTCACCTGAGCGGTAAATTTTACGGGATACTGTTACTTCTGAAAAATCTATCGGAAGTTCGCGCTTTGAGTTATCAAAAATCATATTGACCTGCGCCATATTTTGCGGGGGTCTTTGCTTTGTACCGTTAAAAATAATATCAACCATTGAACCGGAGCGGAGTGATTTCCAAGACATTTCACCGATGGCCCAACGAACGGAATCAATGACATTTGATTTACCGCAACCGTTTGGCCCAACGATACAAGACACACCGGGTTCAAAATTTAAGCGGACTTTATCTGCGAATGATTTAAAACCTATGATTTCCAAAGCTTTAAGATACATATAATATATAATACAAAATTTAGAGCAACGATTGTTATGAAATAAAAACTACCGTGGACTAAGAACCACGGTAGTTTTTGTTAATTCAAACTAGATTATAACCAAGTATTTAATTTGGTGGCTTTGTCTTGTTTGCGGACTTTCGGTTCGCCTACAAGTTCCTGAATATAAACTTCAGCCAAATAAACTTTGCTGCCAACACCTAAATGACCGCCTAAAATTGCACCGTCTTTACCGGCTAAAACGACATGTGCGTGGACATTTGAGCGGTTATCCATAATACTGATATTGCCTGTCAAAGAAAGTATTTCCGTTTCTTTTGAAACGACGATTTTTTCATACTTCTTTTTGGCTTGGTCAAAATAGGCCAATGTGGCATTTTCTAAAGAGCCGATACCGTTTACGATACCGCATTTTATTTGATTGTCATGACAAAAATCTGTAAGTTCCGTTAACAAATCTTTGCCTTTGCTTATCTTAAAAATATAAGTTCTGCCTGTAAGATAAGTTTTGTGTTCTGCCATAATATTCTCCTTTACTTTATTTAAATTAGTACCAATTTTCTAAATTTTTTAAATACTCTTTTACTTGTTTTAACTGCGTTTCACCGTCAAGGCCTGCTTCTTTATAACAGTCCTTGGCTTGACCGCTTGTTAAATATTTGCCTTTCTTAAAGGGGTATAAAGACATTTCTTCCCCTTTAACTGACTTTAACCATCTTCGCATGGTTGGCAAAGTAAAATCAGTTATTGCTATAGCCCTATATAACTCGCTCATA
>JBGVBB010000187.1:0-11318 GCA_045225155.1 Elusimicrobiaceae bacterium | reverse complement strand
TAGATCTATGGCAATAACTTAAGGCCTCGTTATAGTCCACTTTTTTATATAAATTAAGCGCTATTAGGTCTTTAGTATGAGGATTATCGGGATATTTGGCTAGTATCTGTTTGCAATCCCGTATTGCGTTGACAAAATCACCTTTATTGTATTCGTCAAGAGCCTTTTTGTAAAGATCCGCATATTCTTTTGTCATAGAAACAGAGGCGGATGTTGAAGGGTCAATAAAATGTTTGATTAAATCTTTATTGATATATAAAAGTGAGCCAAACACTACCAACAGTATTATCAATAAAATCTTAGTCGTACGGGAGGTACCTTTTTTCACTTCTTGAGGCATATAATCCATAATATATCTCCTTTTAAACTTCCGCTATATTACTAATAAACTTCCAAAAGTCATCCCGTAAAATCTTAACCTTTAATTAAGCGGTTAAGTATCTTGTTAAGCAGTGCAGGGTTAGCTTTACCCTTTGATGCCTTCATAACAGGCCCCACCAAAGCACCGATGGCTTTGGCATTGCCTGCCTTAACTTCGGCAGCCGCTTTCGGGTTTGCCTCTATTGCGGCTTTAGCCCAGGCTTCAAGTTGTGCTTCGTCGTTTACCTGTGAAGCACCGGAACTATCAAGCAGTTTTTTAATACTTTCTTTACTATCAAAGGCTTTGGCAAAGACTTCTTTTGCAATTTTGGAAGATATTTTACCGCCCTCAATTTGCTTGATTAAAAATGCCAAATCTTTTGCCGCAACGGGGCTTTGGGCAATTTCCAAATCAGCCGCTTTTAATTTACCGGCAAGGTCTGAAAATATCCAATTTACCGCCGCTTTTGGTTGCACTCCTTCTTTTAAAACTGCCTCAAAATAATCTTTTGTTGCGCGCTCTTGCGTTACAAGGCCGGCATCATAAGCATTTAAGCCAAGTGTATCCATATAAACCTTTTTTTGTTCATTGGGTAAAAGCGGTAAAGCATTTTTTACTTCTTCAATTTCCGCTTGCATTACTTGTAAAGGCGGAAGGTCCGGCTCGGGGAAATATCTGTATTCCTGTGCAGTTTCTTTTGAACGCATTACATTCGTTTGGCCTTTTGCGTCATCCCAAAGCATAGTTTGTTGGAGGACTTTTCCCCCTTCATTTAAAAGTTTTGTTTGGCGTTCAATTTCATAAGTAAGAGCATCTTTTACGGCCTTAAAGGAATTTAAATTTTTGATTTCAATACGCGTTCCGAACTTTTCCATACCGGTCGGACGGAGTGACAAATTGACATCCACACGCAATTCGCCCTTTTCCATATCACAATTTGAAATATCAAGCCAGGCCATCATTTTTTTGAGATTGGTTAAATAATTATACGCCTCTTGCGGGGAACGCATATCAGGTTCGGAAACGATTTCAAGCAAAGGCACACCGGAACGGTTAAAATCAATTAAAGATGAGTCGCCGCCGTGCATACTTTTGCCGGCATCTTCTTCAAGGTGAGCACGAGTGATACCTATTTTTTTGGTATTTCCCTGTTTATCTTCCACTTCAATATAACCGTGGGAAATTATTGGGTAAGTATCTTGGGAAATTTGATAACCCTTAGGTAAATCAGGATAAAAATAATTTTTACGAGCAAATACAGAAACTTCATTTATATTTGCTTTTAAAGCAAGCCCTGCTTTTATGGCAAGTTTAACTGCCTCTTTATTCAATGTAGGCAAAACCCCAAGTTGCCCTTTACAAAGAGGGCAAATATTCGTATTTGGCGCACTGCCGGCCGCATTTTTACAACTGCAAAACATTTTGCTTGCGGTATTTAATTGTAAATGTATTTCAAGACCGATAACCGGTTCAAAAGTCTGTTCCATATATGATATTATATTAAATATGAAAGCATTAGTGTAGTTTGATGTTAATTTAAGTTTTAAAAGGAAGTGAAGCGAACGAGCGTACCCACGCGCCGCGCAGCAGATTTAAGATGATTTTTAATTTTTCTTTGACGACGTGTACCAAGAAGTAAAACGAGCGTAGCGAGTTTACGGTACTCTAGGAAAAGAAAAATTAAAAAGGGCTTAAATATGCAAGCGCGTTCCGCGCGTTTGAAAGCGTAATTCGTAACGATAACACGTAAAATAAAATAAATTATGATACCTAAAATTATTCATTATTGTTGGTTCGGCGGTAAACCTTTAACCCCTCTTGCCCAAAAATGTATTGAGAGTTGGCACCGTGTCATGCCCGAATATGAAATAAAACGTTGGGACGAAACCAATTATAATTTTAATAAAAACAAATTTACTGCCAATGCCTATAGACAAAAGAAATGGGGTTTTGTCTCTGATTATGCGCGCCTTGACATTATATACAATTACGGCGGCATTTATTTTGATACTGATGTAGAAACCTTAAAACCTTTTGATGAATTTTTAAAATACCCTGCTTTTTGCGGTTTTGAATCGGAATATTTTGTAGCGTGGGGGCTTGGATTTGGCGCGGAAAAGGGCAATAAAATCATAAAAGAATTAATGCTTAAATATGAAAATCACGATTTTAAAATAAGTCAAAATATTTTAAATAATACTTCGTTTTATACTAAAACACAAGCAAATAAGTGGCAAAAGAACGGCTTGGTGCCATGCCCTATTTTGCAAACACAAATTTTAACTGAAAATTATGGGCTTAAACAAAATAATACCCGCCAAAGTTTAGGAAATATGGAAATATTTCCCTGTTCCTATTTCGCGCCAAAAAATAAATCTAATTTACCTATAAAAACAAATACAGCTTACAGCGTGCATTGGTATGAAGCATCATGGCTGCCATGGTATTACCGATTATATTTAAAAATCAAAAAAACTTTTTTAGGAAGATAGGCGTTTTAGAAACAAATTCTTGATAGCGAACACCTAAAATAAAATTTAAAATCTTTTTAAGTTGCCCCGTCGGTAAATAAAGCAAAGCCAAAATAAATAAAAATGTTAAACCGCAAATAAATATTCTTATAAACACTGCTTGCCCCGTCAATAGTTGTGCTAAAAATGCAGAAGGAATTAAAGCAAGTAAATTTAAAATTATCAAAAGGCCTGCATCTTTCAGCGGTTGCCAAAATTTAATTTGCGGTATATAATTTTTAAAAAACAAAGCCACAACAAAATAACCGAAAATCGAACACCCAAGTTGAGTATACGGGTAAGCAAAAGGACCAAAGCGAGTAATAAAAAAGTACATTGCACCGATTATTACAATATCCCTAAAAATCATATACTTAAAACTTTCCTTAATTTTACGAGTACTTGCAATAATACTACCGGCAAAAGGCGTGAGTACCGTCGTAATTAAAAGTATCATCATAGGGCGTAAAAATCTAACTACATTAACGGAAGATTGTAAATTAAATTCCCCGCGCTTAAAAAATAAATTTACAATATCAGGTGCAAAATAACAGGTAAAAATTGCCAAAGGCACCATAATGAACAAGATTAAATAATTTGCTTTCAAGTAATTTCGGTTTAAATCCTCAAAATTTTTTGCGGAAGCATTTTCGTTTAACTGTATATGAAATACACTTGTTATTTTAAAAGTTAAAATTTCATTGGGGGCATCAGTCAATTGCCTTGCATAAGAATATGCACTTATCACACCGCCGGCAAAACTGCTCATCAAATACATGGGTAGCATACCTATACAAAAATTTGCAAGTATCAAAATTTGGTTTGTCACAATATTATTTCTCAAACGGTTTTCAAAAGTAGTTTTAAAATTTGTGTAGGTCCAATTTAATTTCTTTTTCATTAAACAAAGATAAACTACTGCTTGCAAGAAATATGAGCCTATAAAACCGCATAACATTGCTTTAAGCCCTAAATTATTATGGAATAAAATCAAAACTATCATCGGCACGACAGCATTTAATGGCAACAAAAAATTGACCGAAAATATGCGGTACATATACATTATGTCTAATAGAAAATAACAAAAAATATGCGAACAAAAATAAAGAAACGCAAGTTGTAAAATCAAAATATCTCTAGTTAAAATTTCGTGTGAAAATTTTGAAAATAAACCAAATATATTTACAGGGAAAAGAAAACCGACAGCTAAAATTATCAAAATAAAAATGCCATATAAAAGTAAAAAGAAATTTATAAAACTTTTGGAATCTTGTTCATTTTGGCGTTTTAAGAACATGGCTTGCGGTATCAACACATTACCGTTTAAAGACGTAAAAAAAGCCGAAACCAAACCGCCTATTGTAAGAATATAAAAATAGATATCAGCCCGCGCTTGTGTGCCGAAATAGAAGGCAATTAAAATACTGTTTACAAAGGATAGAAGTTTCCAAATAAAAGTTGAGCCGACTGAAACCAATGCCCCTTTTTTATAAGAATATTCCTTAAATAGTGCCATACATTTATTATATTATTTTATATTTAGTAGCGAAAGGGCTTCGGCAGGATCTTGGCACAAGACAAAAGCCGCCCTTATTTTTGCAGCACCCGCAAAATTATTTATCCAAAAACCTGATGTTTTTTTACTGCGGTTTAAGCCGACACGTTCCCCATAAAAATCAATATTTTGCTGCACTAAAAATTTATATTTTTTTATACGTTCTTGCGGCGACGGCTCTTTATAAAAACCCGTATTTAAAAAATCTTCAATTTGTTTAAAAATAAACGGGTTACCGATTGCGCCGCGGCCTATCATAATACCGTCTGCACCGGTTTCAAGCAAAGTTTTTGCTTCCTCCGGTTTTGTTATACCGCCGTTAACAATTAAAGTAATTTTACCTTTTGCAAATTGCGCCGCTTTATTAAGTTCATCCAAATTAACAGGGCCATTGTGCATTTTTGAGGCCACGCGCCCGTGTAAAACCAAAGCAGAAGCACCGGAATTAATTGCCAAATTCACAATATCTTTAGTTAAAAAATTATTTTCGGTCAAACCGATACGTGTCTTTAAAGTAACAGGGATTTTTACCGCTTTTACTACGGAAGAAACCATATCTTCAAGTTTATTTAAATCTTTTAAAAGCACGCAGCCCGCACCTGCTTTATTTACTTTTTTAACGGGGCAACCTGCATTTATGTCAATAATATCT
Source organism: Elusimicrobiaceae bacterium (assembly GCA_045225155.1). Lineage (GTDB taxonomy): Bacteria > Elusimicrobiota > Elusimicrobia > Elusimicrobiales > Elusimicrobiaceae > Proelusimicrobium. Next base: position 6,240 of record JBGVBB010000187.1, on the reverse strand, counting down.
GCCCCCGCATCTTGGGCAAGTTTGGCAGCAATAACTAAAGCTTCGGCATCCCCACCGAAAATTTGCATAGAAAGCGGATGTTCTTTGGCAGAAATTTTAAGCATATTTTGGCTTCTTTCATTGCCGTATTTCAATGCAGATGATGATACCATTTCCGCACACACAAGCCCTGCACCACCTTCTAAACAAAGTAAACGGAAAGGTGTATCTGTTATCCCTGCCATTGGGGCAAGCACCAAATTATTTTTGCAAGTTAAACTTCCGATTTTTAGAGGTTTAAGTAAATTCATTTTAAATTTGCTGCCAAGCACTTTTATTTTTGAAATCTGTATTTTTGCGGTTTAAGCACCAGGTAACAATATCTCTAACTGTTCTATCGGTATTTTTAAATTCATACATATTTAAAAATTCCTCATACCCCGGGGCATTACTTATAAGATGATCGGGCATAGAGATATCATAAAGTTGCCTTTTTTGAAGTTCCTGCCCGTTAATGACGACTTTTTTAATTTTATTTTCTTTATCGTAAGAAATTTTTATACCGCTTAAAGCAGCCTGATGCCCGGATATCAAATTATTTTCCAATGCCTTAATCAAGTCTGCCCCATACATTTTAACAAACATGACTTTATCGTCAAAAGGAAATGCTTTATATAAATCTTCTTCGGTAACATCACCTTGCGGTAAACCTTCACCCAAAGCCTCAAGGTTTATTAGACCTATATTGGTTTTGCCCCATTTTTTAAGGCATGCGGCGGCATATAAACCCAGGGCGGAATCTTGCCCTTCGCTTTCCAAATAAGTATCAACTTTTGTAATATGTTTTGTTCTTGTTTTGGTAACTTGTTGTTTTAAAATATTGACTTCATTTAATAAATTTTCTTCTTCCCCCAACGTGGAAACATCAAGTAAAATATCTTTATTACTGTATGAAGATATTTGTTTGTTTTTGTTTAATATTAAGCTAATTAATGAAACCTGTTGTAAATTTGCCTGTGCTTGATTAATTATCACTTTCTGATTATCGGCATTTTCTTTATTACCTGTTCCCAGTAAAATATTTATATCGGTAAGTTCATCAAGTAAATTTTTATCGCTGGCGGATTTATCTTGCCTTTCAAAACCGAGTGAGCTAAGCAAAATTATTAAATCTACTTCTTCTTTTTTAAGATTTTCTATTTGGGTTTTTAAAGATTCTATTTCATCATAAACCTTAAAATCGCTTCTGCGAAATAAACTATCAAAGTCATTTTTTGATATTACACCCAAAACACCTATTTTAAGACCTTCGAAATTAAAAACCATATTATTTTTTATGCCTTTTGGAGTGTTACCGTCTTGAGTTTTTAAATTAGAAATTACTATCGGTATTTTATTATCTTTTAAAGCATTTTTTATATCTTCGGCACCGAATTTAAAATCTTCGGCACTTAAAGTTATTGCGGTATATGGCAATTTTGATAATAAATTTAGAGCACCTGTAAGTTTTGCGATTTGCCCTTCCCTTGTCACGGAAAATAAATTACCGCTATCAAAAAGTAAAAAAGGTTCCTGTTTATTTGATAGTAATTTTTTAAGGGCCGGCAACCCACCGTAACTTTTATGTTCTTCGCCGAAAGTTTGTGCATAAAAATAACCGGAAATTGCGCCCGTGTGATAAATTTCCAACTTTGTTTTATTATCACTGCAGGCGCAAAATAATATGCAAATAAATATTAAAAGGCGAAGTTTCATTTTGTTACTTTAACTATACGGCCCGTATCTACAGGCTTTTTTATACCGTCCTTGTTTTGTGTTATATAATTAACAAAATAATCTGCCAAATAAATATCGGAATAAACTTTTTTATCTTCAACTTTCTTAAACAAATACCCTTCGCTATTACCTGCGGCAATAAAATCAGGTACGGCTAAAGTATAAATTTTGGTATAGTTTAAAGGTTTACCGTTTACTGAAATTTCAATAATTTTTGCCCTGTTATTTTTAAAAGAATATTTAACTTTTAAACCTGAATATTGAAATAAACTTGAGTTTTCTTTTAAGCTTTTCCTGACAAATTTTTCAAGGAATTTACCATCAACTTTAACTTTCATAATTTTGTTTTGGAAAGGCAAAATCTCTTCTATAACCCTATTGGTAATATCACCGGCCTGAACACTCGTTCTGATAGCACCGCTGTTTATAACGGCTATTTCGGCACCGGTATTATTTTTGACGATATCGCAAAACAAATCCCCTAAATAACTATCCACACCGCCGTTTACGGTGCCCGGCTTATTTGAGATATCTTCCTGTGCTTTGCCGATAATCTTTTCCATATTTTTATCAAGCCTTTCTTCGGCGAAATCTTGTATTTCTTTGGAAGGCTTTATTTTCGCGTTATCCATCAAAACATATTCGGTTTTGATATCGGTTAATTTTTTTGTTTTATCGTCAAATGTTAAAGTGGCCTCTGTAATACCCCTTAAAGCAGTCCCCGATTCCGCAAAAACGGTATGCCCCGCTTTTCTGTTTTGAATAATTTTATGTGCATGCCCGCCTAAAACTAAATCAATACCTAACCCTTGTGTTAAGTTAATTGTGGTATAAGAACTTTCGTGTTTATCGTCTTGCGCACTATCGTGAACAAGCAAAATTATTGCATCGGGGTTTTGTGCTTTAACTTCCGCTACGGCCTTTTTTAATAATTTACGCGGTTTCCTGATTTTAATATATTTTGATTCGGAAGAAAACTCTTTACCAACCCCAATGACAGCAATTTTGTAACCGTTTATGTTATAGAAAGCATACGGCTTTACATTATTGGGATATTTTTTTGTTTGCCTGTCTTCTGCATTTAAAACCAAAAGGTCTGCTTTTAAAGCGGCATTATTTTTCAGTAAAGCATCATCTTTAAAATCATTTTCGTGATTACCCAAAGTAACGGCGTTGTAGCCGAGTTTATTTATAAAATCTACCGAATATGCACCTTTGCTTTTTTTAGCCTCATAAGTGCCGGAAGTATAATCACCGGAATCCAAAAGCAAATAGGGCTTTTTTTGATTTTCCAAATAGCCGGCAAAAGTTGCAAAACCGCCAAGGGTTTGCCCTTTAACGGTTGTAGGGAAGTAAAAACCATGAACATCAGAGGTATGAAATACTTTCACTTCACCCGCCCACACGGCAAAAGCCATGCATAAAAAACCAACAAAAATAATTATTTTCCTCATAATTCTATCTTATCAAATTTTGAAAAACTTTTATATATTATAAAATGCCTTTGCGTTTTGGGTGGTAATATCAGCAATTTCATTAATACTTTTACCTAAAACATCTGCCAAATTTTGGGCAATCTCGGGTATATTTATCGGGGAATTCCTTTGACCTCTTTTGCTTTGCGGCGGCAAATATGGACAATCTGTTTCAAGCATTAAATATTTTAGGCCGACTTGTTTTATAATTTGCCTAATATCATCATTTTTCTTGTAGCCGATTATACCGTTAATACCCAAGTAAAACCCCATATCAAGCGCCCTATATGCATCTTCTTTGCGGCCGCTGAAACAATGCAAAACACCGCCGCTTAAATTATATTTTTTAAGCGCAAAAAACATATCTTCATAAGCGGAATAATCTTGCGGATCTTTACCTTTTCTGCAATGCAAAATTATAGGTTTTTTAATGTCTTGCGCCAATTCCAGTTGTTTTTCGAGTATTTCCTGTTGCAAATCACGCGGGGATGAATCTTCATAAAAATAATCAAGCCCGATTTCCCCGACTGCTCTAAATACATCCATAGTGAGATATTGTTTTAATTCTTCAAAACTTTCTTCCGTAAATTGTTCGGCATTTATCGGGTGAACTGAGGCCGCCGCATAAATTTGACCTTTATACTTTTCACAAAGGTCAACTGCGGGTTTCCATTCTTTTACTTCGCAAGCGATTTCAATAATCTGCTTAACCCCTGCTTCAAAGCAAGAATTTATAATTTGTTCCCTATCTTCATTAAAAGCATCATCATTAAGATGTGCATGTGAATCTATAAAAGTAATCATTATAAAGCTGCCAACTCTCCTTTTTCATTACATAAGGAAATTATTCCTCTTTGTTTTTCGCCGAAAGTACTTCTGTATATCGGTGCATTATTTTGATTATGCCTGCCATGTACTTCACGATATTCCTCAACAAGCATATAAGGAATACTGAAAGGTATCATTGTGTCTTCTTTACTGAGCACGAAATAACGCTTGTCCATTTCTTCACCCAAGGTACGGCATTTTAATTTATTGACCAAAGTTTGTTCGGAACATTTAGTTTCATCTTCCACATATTTAAATTCCATACGTGTAACTTCTTCATATCCTTGTGCTATATATTGTCTTACTATTTCGTCCTCTTTCTGTTTGGTTACGGTAGGCTTTTCTCCCGGTAACAAATATGCTTTTTTACCTTTTAAGGTCTTGTTATAAGCAAGCAAACCTTCTTCCGTCAAAAGCCCATCCTTATCAAAAAGGGGTTTACCGTTTAAATCCTTTAAAGCGAACAAATCTGCAATAGCAATATTCTTTTCAAGGAAATACGACTTCGCTTCATTGGATAATTTGTTCATAAGCAAATTATAGCCACTCAAAGTTAACATTTTCCTTGAATAGAAAGTCTCTGGGTTACGTTCGAAAACGGATCCTTCCGGAAGTGTAACCCCAAATTTTAAAGTTAAATAATCTATTGCACTGCCTCTTTCTGCTTTGAGGATTTTTTTAAGTATATCAATATCTTCTGCGGTAAAACTTTCGGCTTCGGGGGCAATAATATTCCTGTCTTTTAAAGCATCAAGTTTCTCTTTATCCGATAGGGATTCAGGCTCTAAACGAATTAAATTTTTTCTGGCAGCTAAATTGGAAAAATCTATATCCAATGCTTTTTTATAATAAATTATGGCAGATTCTTTATTACCTGTCTTTTCCAAAGTATAGCCGTAACCTATCAACGCGTTAACATCTTCAGGCTGATATCTCAGGGATTTTTGATAATAATCCATTGCTTTTTTAATTTGTTTTTTTTGCGTTGCGATATCACCCAAATTGGAATATACATAAGCGAAGTAAGGGGAATTTTTAGGCATTGTTTTCAGAGCGGCATTAAAATATTTTTCGGCTTCATCATATTTTGCAAGTAATAATTTAATCCCGCCCATACTGATTTGGACATTAGGGTCTGCCTTTTCCGCTTTAGAGCATTTTTCCAAGGCATGTTCTGCGGAAATATGATCTTTAGCATTAAAAAATTTACGGCTTTTTTCTAAACAAGATTGTGCCGACAAACAAGAACTGATAAAAATCAGACAAAACATTATAACTAAAAAATTTTTCATTTGTTTTCCCTCCAGGTTTTGAATAGAATCAACAACTTTTTAAATTTACTTAACTTTATCTTTTTTTCACAAGGCAAGCAAGCTTGTTGCTTGAGTTTAAGCAAAATCTCTTCATAAATTGCACCCATCGCGCGTGCTGTGAGCAAGGTTTTAAAATCTTCTTTCGGTAAAATATCCCTGGCTTCATCATACAATCTTTGTGCTTTATCAAGTTCAAAAGCAAACAATTTTTTAAATTCCTCGGTAGGTTTTAAGGTCAAAAAATCTTCTTCCGAAACATTAAATTTCTGCAAATCTTCCAACGGTACATATATGCGATTTATTTTTGCATCTTCGTGGATATCCCTCAAGATATTTGTAAGTTGCACGGCATATCCTAAGGTTTCCGCATATTTTTTTGAAGCGGGATTTTTATAACCGAAAATTTCAATACACATAAGCCCGACTACACTTGCTACACGATACATATACCAATTTAATTGTTCTTGTGTTTGATATCGAACAGGGGTATGGAGATCCCTTTCAACACCTTCAATTAAAAGAAACGGGTATTTTTTAGGCATTGAAAATTTTTGGACAACCGTTTGTAAATCTTTGCCAAGTTCCGTTTTAGGGGTTCCGCCGTAAACCTGTTCAAGTTCTAAAACTAAATCAGCAAGTTGGGCCGGTGCTGTTTTGGGGGTATCGTCGACGATATCATCCGCCAAACGGCAAAATGCATAAATGATACCCAAGGCATCTTTTTGTTCTTTGGATAAAAAGAAAAACGCCGCACCGAAATTTGATTTTTTATAATTATTTTGCATTTACGTTAACCACCCACAAAAATTCAACATTACCGTGCATACCAACGGTTTTAGATTGCACCAAACCGATACTTTTTGCATCAT
>JBGVBB010000186.1:0-13393 GCA_045225155.1 Elusimicrobiaceae bacterium | reverse complement strand
TTTTGTTAAACCTTGTGCGACTTCGTCAAAATTTTTTATTCTGTCTTCGGGCTCTTGTCTTTGCCCCTTTTGTGGGGGGATTGTTGGGTTTGGCATAAAATCTCCTACATTAAGTTTAAATTAAGTTTTGATAAAAGTATTTTTACAAGTTCACTGTCACCCAGTAAACCTTCCTTTTTCAAACGGAATACCGTATTTTGCGTGCAATATAAATCAAGCGGTAAATTAAACATGCCGGCAAAATTAAGTAAATCAATTATTTTATTTGCACACTCTAAATTTTGGGGATCTTGTTCCAAAAGTTTGGTGTAAGCAACTAATTTTTTTGTCAAAATATGTTTAATGTCTTCAATATTTAACTCGGCTGAACTTTGTTTTAAATCAGTTATAATTTGGGATATTCTCGCATTATTAATAGTATCTTTTGTAAGTTCTTCCCTAAGTTCATAATTTAAAACGAATTCCGCTAAATCTAAGAAAAGGCGCGGCATCGGTAAATCAATATTTTTGATATATTCCAGTACTGTCTTTTCTTGTTTAAACAAATTTATGTAACTGGTTCTTATACGTTTTTTTGCTTTGTCAATTACGTTTGCAAGCAACTTAATTTGTTTTTCTTTAGGTAAATCTTTAATGGTAAGAGTATCCACAAAAGAACCCTTAATTAAAGCAACACATTGCGCATATTCACCATAGGAAAATAATTCTTTTAATTGTTCCAAATTATCCGTTTGCCCGTAAATTGCACCGGCGGTAATATCGGGCCCGCCCTGATGCAAAACAGCGAAACTGACCAAACGTTTTTCCGTAGTCAGGCGGTTAACAAAAACCGCACTTCCGCAAATTAACTTTATATGTTCCTGATGAAGGACATCAATTTTATTGTCCTCAATATTATATATGTATATACGGTCTTCAAATAAAATTTCATCAAGTAAATAAGAAATTGCATAATCAATAGCGGCTTTGCGTAACCCGCGGGAGATCGGCATTACTAAATCTTTATAAACTCTTGCACCGTCTTTAAAGAAAGATATATTGCTTGGGGCAAGTGCAAGTTGTTCCATAAAACCGTTTTGTAAATCTTCGCCGGTTAAACCTTTATTGTAACCGATTGCCCTTTTTGCATAGGCCATAATCTGCACGGTTTCAATACCTGAAATTTCATCAAAAAACCAACCGCAACTTGTGTACATAAGTAATGCGTTCCTTTGCATTTCCATAAGTTTTAAAGCTGCCGGTTTATTTTCAAGACCTTTAGGCGTTGCATAAGTTTGCAAAAATTCTTCCGTCTTTGAGTGATCAAGTATTACGGATATATAGGCATTTCTTGCTTCATACGGATCTTTGAAAAAATTTTTACCGAGATTTTCAAAAGTAACTAACATTTTATCTCTTACGGAATCTAAAGCTTTTCTTAAAGGGGCGCGCCAAAGCTGTTGCCAATCCCTGTGCATCCCGGAATTACATCCGCAATTTGAACGCCAACGTTCAACGCCGTGGGCACAACTCCAGGAAGTATTTTCCCTTATTTGTGCTTCAAAAGCGGGGGGGAACATTTCCAAATATTGCCCGTAAACCGTTAAAGTTGCCAAATTATTTTTTTCAATATAATTTAAGCAATATGCCAAAGCCATGTCTGCGAATTTTTGATGATGGCCGTAAGTTTCACCGTCTGTAGCGATATGTACAAGTTGTGCTTCGCGCCTGGTGTCAAAAGCGGAAAGTAATCTTGCGGCAAATCTTTCACCGCTTTTTAGAGTGTCACCGAAAGCGATACCTTGTGAAATAGGGCCGTCATAAAAGAACAAAGCAATTTTGTTGCCAGACGGTAAATTGCAAAGATACGGTTTCTTGGGATCTACTTTTGCATTATTTTCCTCTTGCCAATTTTGTGTTCCTATTTTGCGTGTTCTTGCACATTGGCTCGGTGCTAAAATCGTAAATTTTATACCGTGTTTTGCAAGTAATTCAAGTGTTGCGGTGTCAACGGCGGTTTCCGCAAGCCACATGCCTTCCGGTTTGCGTTTAAAGCGTTTTTCAAAATCCGCAATACCCCAAATTATTTGTGTTTCTTTATCATTATCATTTGCAAGCGGTAAAATTATATGGTTGTAAACTTGTGCGATTGCACTTCCGTGCCCGCCGAAAAGTTCTTGACTTTTTTTATCTGCTTCCAAAAGGGCTTTATAAGTTAAAGAATCATATTTTTCAAGCCATGAAAGTAATGTGGGACCAAAGTTAAAACTTATTTTACTGTAGTTGTTTACAATATCAACAATTTGCTTTTGCGGGTTTAAAATACGTGCAAAAGCATTGGCGCGGTAACATTCTGCGCTGATACGCTCGTTCCAATTTTTATGGGGGCGTGCGGTTTCCTGAATTTCAATCTCGTCTAACCAAGGATTTTCGCGAGGGGGCTGGTAGAAATGCCCATGTATGCATAAGTATCTTTCCATATTAATATGCTACAATATGTTTAAGGTTTTACGCAAGTGAAATTTAGTTGGAGGCTTTATGAAAAAGTATTATATCTTAGATACAAATGTTCTTTTACATGATCCAAATGCCATAAAGCATTTCGGTGATAATGAAATTATTATTCCTATGGTTGTTATTGAGGAACTTGATAATTTTAAAACATCTTCCGATGAACGTGGTAAAAATGCCCGCTTGATTGCAAGGGAACTTGATGCCTTGCGCCAAAAAGGGAAACTCGGCAAAGGTGTTAAACTTGATAACGGCGGTATTCTTAAAGTTGAATTTCCTAGGGAAAATAAATTGCCTTCCCAAATTTCATTTGATAAAGCAGATAATGAAATTTTAAATGTTGCTTACTGCTATTTTAGGGAACAAGAAAATAAAACCTCTAAAAAACCGGTAATAATTGTTTCAAAAGATACGAACCTCCGTATAAAATCGGAAGCAATCGGCGTTGAAGCACAAGATTATAATACAGACAAAATTAAATATGATGAACTTTATTTGGGTTCCGAAGAAATTGAAGTTCCCGCAAGTAAAATTGATGATTTCTATGCCAAAAAGGAGCTTGCTTTAAAAGGGACTTATTATCCAAATGAATTTTTAATTTTGAAAAGTGATGACGGTTCCAAAAAATCAGCTGTCGGGCGTGTTACGCTTGACGGAAAGTTTTTGAAACCTCTTTCCAACCAAGAACCTGTTGCTTGGGGTATTAAACCTTTAAATAAAGAACAACGCTTTGCCATGGAACTTTTGCTTGATGACAGAATTGATTTGGTTACACTCGTCGGTTCCGCCGGTACAGGTAAAACTTTAATTACTTTGGCAACCGGTTTAAAAAGAACTTTTGATGACGAAAATTACAGAAGGCTCCTTGTTTGCAGACCGATAGTCCCTGTCGGGCGTGATCTTGGTTTCTTGCCCGGCACTATGGAAGAAAAACTTGATGCCTGGATGGGTGCAATTTATGATAACTTGAGTTTCCTTGCCGGCAAAAAGAACCCGGAAGAAGGCGAAGAGGAAGTTCGCTACTTAACCAGCAGCGGTAAACTTGAAATTGCCTCTGTTTCTCATATTCGCGGCAGAACATTGCCGAAACAATATATGATCGTTGATGATGCCCAAAACCTTACACCGCATGAGATTAAAACCATTTTATCCCGTGCCGGTGAAGGTACAAAAGTGGTTGTAACCGGGGATCCGTATCAAATCGATACGCCTTATTTGGATGTAGAATCAAACGGTTTAACTTATTTGGTAGAACGTTTTAAAGGTCAAAAGAATTACGGCCACATAACATTTACCAAAACAGAAAGGAGTACTTTGGCAGATTTGGCTGGGAAACTCCTCTAAAAACGCTGAATTTTATACAAATTTAGCTAAGTTATGCACAATTTGTCCACAGGGGCTAACCTGTGGACAAATTTGTTTTTTACGACGATAAAAATAATTCCGGGCAACTTTGTCAAGCCCTTTTTTCTCTCGTAATTTTACATTTTGCCAAAAGTTATGCTACAATTTAGTTACCCACAAAAGGAGCAGTGTTAATTCCTCCCTATTTTAAGGGGATTTAGCCTTCTTCAAACTTAAAACAGAGGATATAAATTATGCAAAACAATGAAATTTTACTGAAAGTAGTAAAACGCGACGGTTCTACACAACCTTTTGAAGCTAAAAAAATTACTAATGCTATTTTGAAAGCAGGCCAAAGCACAGGTGAATTTGATGCCGAAACCGCAAAAAAATTGACTATAAAAGTTGTAATTACAATTCAACAACTTTATGCGGAAACTACACCGAGTGTGGAAAACATACAGGATATCGTTGAAAATGTTTTACTTACCTCAACATTTCATAAGACAGCAAAAGCATATATTTTATACAGGGATCAAAGGGCAAAAGTAAGGGAAATTTCTTCAAAATTCAATGTCGAACTTGTTGACCAATATTTACAACGCCTTGACTGGCAAGTCAACGAAAACAGCAATATGGGTTATTCCTTGCAGGGTTTAAACAATTATGTATCCTCTGAAATAACAAAAATTTACTGGTTAAATAAAATTTACCCGGAAAAAATAAAAAACATGCACCTTTCCGGTGATTTCCATTTACACGATTTAGGTTTGCTCGGTGCATACTGCGTCGGTTGGGATTTGCAAGATTTGCTTATCAGCGGCTTTAAAGGGGTTATCGGTAAAGCCGAATCAAAACCGGCAAAACATTTTAGGACTGCCTTGGGGCAAGTTGTAAACTTCTTTTATACTTTGCAAGGGGAAAGCGCCGGTGCACAGGCATTTTCAAACTTTGATACTTTGCTTGCACCGTTTATCGCTTATGATAAATTAAGTTACGGTGAAGTAAAACAAGCTTTACAGGAATTTTTATTTAACGTAAACGTTCCTACAAGGGTTGGTTTCCAAACACCTTTTACAAACGTTACTTTAGATTTAAACGTTCCTTCCTATTATAAGAACCAAGGTGTTATCATCGGGGGTAAGATTCAGGACAGAAAATACGGCGAATTCCAAAAAGAAATGGATATGTTCAATAAAGCATTCTTGGAACTTATGCTTGACGGGGACGCAAAAGGCCGTGTGTTTACCTTCCCTATACCTACTTATAATATTACCAAAGATTTTGATTGGGATAATCCTTCCTATCAACCGCTTTGGGATATTACGGCAAAATACGGTATACCTTACTTTGCAAACTTCGTAAATTCAGATATGAATCCGGAAGATGCACGTTCAATGTGCTGCCGTTTACGCATTGATAACAGGGAACTTAACAGGCGCGGGGGCGGTTTATTCGGTTCAGCACCTTTGACAGGTTCTATCGGTGTTGTAACAATCAACATGCCACGCCTCGGTTACATATCTTCCACCGAAGAAGAATTTTTCAATAATTTAACTGACCGTATGGAAACAGCCAAACTCAGTTTGGAAATTAAACGTAAAGTAATTGAACGTTTTACCGCAGCCAACTTATATCCTTATATGAGTTTCTATTTAAGAAGTGTCAAACAACGTTTCAATGAATATTGGAAAAATCACTTCTCAACAATCGGTATCGTCGGCTTAAATGAATGCTGCCTTAACTTGTTTGGGGAAAATATCGGTACAGAAAAAGGCCGTGCATTCGGCGTAAAAGTTATGAACTTTATGCGTGCAAAACTTATAGAATTCCAAAAAGAAACGGGCAATAATTACAACTTAGAAGCAACACCTGCCGAAGGTACTTCTTACCGCCTTGCTAAACTTGACAGGGAAAAATACCCCGATATTATCGTTTCCGATAATGAACAAGCAAATGCAGGCCGCCCGCCGTTTTATACAAACTCAAGTCAATTGCCGGTTAACTTTACCGACGATATCTTTGAGTTACTCGATTTGCAAGACGAAATCCAGTCCAAATACACGGGCGGAACAGTCTTACATATTTTTATGGGTGAACGTATTAAAGATACAGAAGCCCTTAAAAAGTTTATTAAGAAAGTTTGCGAAGGATATCAACTTCCATACTTTTCAATCACGCCGACATTTAGCGTATGCCCCAAATGCGGGTATATAGAAGGGGAACACTTTGAGTGCCCTAAATGTAAGGCGGAGAAAATTGAAGCTATAGAAAAACAAATTGCACTCTTAGAGGAGCAATTGTATAGCAAATAACTTTTTTCTTGCTTTGTCAAGGAAAAAAAGGACCTATAAAAAATTGGGTCTTGAACTATGCAAAATAATTTGCAACAATAATATAAAGAACAATTTGGAGGAAGGTTTATGACCGCACAAGAAAGAAAGAATATCGAAAATAAAATTACGGAACTTAAAGCAGCTAAAGAGAACACTAAAGGCACAAGCTGTGAAGTGTACTCAAGGGTTGTTGGTTATTTAAGGCCTGTTCAAAACTGGAACAAAGGTAAAAAAGAAGAATTTGCAATGCGCAAAAATATTAAAATGACAGGCGGCTGCAGCTGCGGTTGTGAATGCGCAAGCGATAAATAAGTTTTATAAGTAGGCGGCGTTTTGCAGTGAAAATAGGCGGGCTTCTTAAGTTTTCAATGATAGATTTTCCGGGTTGTATCTCGGCAATAGTTTTTACACAAGGTTGTAACATCAGGTGTAAGTATTGTCATAACCCGGAACTTCTGCCCGTATCTGCAGATACCGCTTACAGTGAAGAAGAAGTTTTATACTACCTTGAAAAACGCAAAAGATGCTTGGAAGGCCTTGTTATCACCGGCGGTGAACCAACCTTGCAGGCAGATCTTAAGGACTTTATAATAAAAGTCAGATCTTTCGGATACAAAATCAAACTTGATACCAATGGCACAAACCCTCAGTTAGTAAGGGAACTCATCAATGAACATTTAGTAGATTTTATTGCCATGGATATCAAAGCCCCTTTTGAGAAATATCATTTGGTGTGTGGTCCTGTGAATATAGAAAAGGTTAAAGAAACAATGTCTTTAATCATTAATAGCAATATTGACTATCAGTTTAGGACTACATACTATAAAGAAGTTTTAAATGATGCCGATATCGAAACCATTAAATCAATGTGCCCCGATATCAGCAAATTTAAACTTCAGGAATGTTTACCAGTCGCAGAAATTAAACCAACTTTAAAATTGGAGCATGCGATTTAATGAAAAATATCGCAGTAATCGGGGCCGGCCCTGCCGGATACCCTTGTGCTTTAAAAGCAGCCAAACTCGGTGCACAAGTTACTTTAATTGAAAGTAGTGAACTTGGCGGTGTATGTTTAAATTGCGGTTGTATACCTTCTAAAGCATTACTTGCCGGGGCACATCGTTTTAACTTAATCAAAGAACTTGAAAAATATTCTTCAAACCCTGCTTTAGGGGAAGAATATTTTAAAACCTTGTCTTTTGCAAAACTCCAGGAACAAAGAAAAGCAACAATTTTAAAACTTCGCGGTGGTATTTTGAAAATGCTTGAAGCGGCAAAAGTTAAGATTATTAAAGGCAGAGCAAAATTTATTTCCGCAAACACACTTGAAGTGGGGGGGCAAAATTTAACTTTTGACGATATTATTATTGCCACAGGTTCAAGGGCATTTTTACCTAAACAATTTGAAAGTATTAAAAATAAAATTTACGATAATTCCACCATTTTTAATTTGGAAAAATTACCGTCAACCTTAGCGATTTTGGGTGGCGGTGTTATTGCTTGCGAATTTGCCTGTTTAATGCAAGCTTTGGGTGTGCAAGTAACAATTATTGAAATGCAACCTGATATTTTGCCTAAAGAAGAAGAAACAATACGTCGCACATTAAAGCAAATACTTTTAAAACGCGGCGTTAAAATGTTTACGGGAACTGCGGCAAAAGAAATTAAAATAGAAAATAATCAGAAAACAATTTTACTTGATAATGGGCAAGAAATTGTGTGCGAAGAAATTTTAGCCGCACTCGGCCGCAAAGCTAATGTCGAAGATTTAAATTTAGAAGCTGCAGGTATTACTTTACCTTTGCAGGTTAACCCCGAAACTTTGGAAATAAAACCGCATATTTATGCAGTCGGTGATGTTAATAATTTATGCCAGCTTGCCCATGCGGCCACCGCACAAGGTGAAGTTGTTGCTAATCGCATAATGGGGCAAAATTCACTTTATAATAACAGTTTAATACCTTCAGCTATATACACTTGGCCGGAGGCCGCAAATATAGGCCTAAGTGTAGCGGAAGCCCGCGCTAAAGGTTTTGAAGCGGTAGTAAAAAAATCTTTCCTTTTGGCAAACGGCCGTGCTTTAGCACAAGGTGACAGCGATGGTTTTGCCCAGCTTGTTGAAGATACTAAAACCGGTAAAATACTAGGCGCACAAATGGTGGCACCAAATGCCGGGGAAATAATTCATATCGTAATGCTAGCTATCAAATGTGGTTTAACCGTTAGTGATCTTGAAAATACGGTTTTTGCCCACCCTACAATTTCAGAAACAATAAAAGAGGCCGCCCAAAAGAGCGGCCGTTAAAGTTGTATTAATTGCAAAACCAAGTAGGACTGGTTAATTCTATATCTACTTGATTTTTTGTGCAAGTGCAATTAGGAGCATTACTTGTGTTCCAGACATATTGATTGGGGTCAGGGTTAGTATTCCTTGATGGATTGTTGTGTTGTAAACATGCTTCTTCAAATTCAGGATTATTACAACTTGTAGTATTGCAAGCCAATACTGAATAGCACTTGGTATTTGATGATTCCGTTACCGGTACGGTTTGCCAATAATATCCGCCGGAACAATTAGGTAATTTCATATCAAAAAGATATAAATTTTCAACAGTGGGGTAAAATTGCTTTACTCCTGTATCGTTATAGATAAAATCTTCGGTTCTTATTGTTAATTTCGGTGTTTTGCCTAATGACGGTTCAAAACTGATAGCATCAATTTTAAGATAGGAATCCCCGTTTGATCTTGATAAAGATAAATACCCGCCGTCCATCGTAATTTGAACATCTTGCAAATCCGCTGCTTTGCTTTGAGGAATTTCCGGTTCTGATGGCACGACAATTTGTGTCCAATTTGAAACTTGATCTGCACTAAAATCAGAATATAGAACTGCAGTTCCGGTAGATACATTTACAAGCCCTATGTACATTTTTGAGGCTTTGCTTGGATCATCTATACCCTGATTTACATATACCTTAAGCAAAGATCCGTAACTTACTATATTAAAAGGAGTGGTTAGCACTTCGTTAATATTTGCATTACCTTTAACTACAAGATTATTATAATAGCCGGAAGGTGAAGGAACATAAGAAATTTCCTCCATAGTTAATTGGGCACTTGCAAAAACAGATAAAAATAAAAAAACGATAAAAGTAAAATATTTCATAAAACCTCCACAATTAATTATAACTATTTAAAAAGAAATAGGCAAATTTCCTTTAGCCTGTTCCTTAGCTAAAATAATTTTTGCGGCCGTTACCGCTGAAAATTTATTTACCCCATATAATGCCAACAGAGTTTTTGCCTGGGGGTAATTTTTTATGTCATAAGGACTCATTAACGATAATAAAATTGTGTTTTTATTCAATTTAATTAAACTGTCTATGGCTTGTTTTTGGGCAGTAATTTCTTTGTTTGCCCATTGTAAACTGCCTATTACAACCATGTCTGTATTGGATATACAAGCACGTGCTCTGTCAATATCTTTTTGTTTTGGGCTTAATGGAGCATTATAATAATTAACTTCAAAATTTTCTTCCAAAAAAGGTTTCACAAAATAAGGTAATTGATCGGCAAAACGTGTCGGTGCAAAAAATACGGCACATAACTTAGGTTTATCTTTTTGTGGTGTGTAAGGAATAAGTTGTTCTTCGTTTTTTACCAAAGTAACGGCTTGGTTTGTTAATTTCTCGGCAAAAATTTCAAAGGCTTTATCCGCCCTATGATCAGGTAAGTTTACTGGTTGAGAAAACAAATTCAATTCCTTCTTTAAATTATATACTTTGCGTGCGGCATTTTTTATTCTGGTTTCAGATACTTTTTGTTGTATGGTTTGTATTGCTTTATCAGGGTTTTCCCGTGCAATTAAAGCAACATCTGCCCCCGCCTTTATAGCCAAGGCGGCTGCTTTTGAAATGTTATCAAGTAAAGCACCCTTCATGTCTAAACTATCTGTAAAAATAAGCCCTTTAAAACCAAGTTTTTTCTTCAGTAATTCTGTTAGTATTACGGGTGAATAAGTCGCAAGCCTATTATCTAAAAACGGGTATCTTATATGTGCGGTAAGAACACCTTTAACTCCGGCATTTATGGCCTGTTTGAAGGGGTATAAATGAACATCATAAAATTCTTTTTCGGAACCGTTAAAAACCGCTATGGTTTTATGGGTATCAATGTTTGTTTCACCGTGGCCGGGAAAATGTTTTGCTACGGCAACAACACCGCCTTTTTGCAAGCCGCTTATTATTGCTTTTCCCATAGAAGATACAATTTCTTTATTACTTCCGAAAGATCTAATACCTATAATAGGGTTATTTGGGTTAACGTTTACATCCATTACCGGCGAAAAATTTATATGTATTCCCAAACTTTTTAATTCTTGTGCAATTATATAAAATGTTGTTTCTGTGTCTTCGTAATTATTTGCCGCGGCAATAAGCATATTTGATAATAAATTCGGTAGTCCCAAAGTTGTTGGGCTGTAAACTGTTCCGCCTTCATAATCAATTGCAATTAAAAGGGGAATTTGGTTTGGGCTTTCTTTTGCCCAACTCTGTAAAGTGGATATAAGTTTTTTTGTTTCTTTCCTTGAATAATTACCCCATTGTATCAATACACCGCCGATTAAACCCCGTTGTATATATTTTTTAAATTTTTCCGCATTGTTAACGTCGGCATATACAAAGAGTGTTTGCCCGATTTTTTCCTCAATGGTAAGATCATCAAAACTTTTTTGTGCTTGCAGCGGGCAAAAAGCCAAACATAAACAAATAAAAATTAAAAATTTTTTTATATTCATTATTTTGTTCCTTTTAAAGTTATAAAAACTATTTCGTTATTTGTTAAAAAGCGTAAAGGCGGGCCCCAAAAAAATGTTCCCGAAGTTACATATAAGTTGGCATCGCCTTCTTGGTATTTTCCGTTAAAATAAGGGAATGCCAATTTAACAAGGGAACTAAAAGGCCAAATCTGCCCCTTATGTGTATGCCCACTTAACATAAGATTTACACCAGCTTGTGATGCTTCTTTAAAATAAAGAGGTGTATGGCTTAAAAGCAAATTGAAATTGTTTGGTTTTATTTCTTTTTGCAAAATGCTTATAAATTCCTGAACGGAAATACCGGACGTTTTTATATCATTTATTCCGATAATATTTATGTCTTCAAAAATTTCACTTTTATTTTCAAGCAAAGTGATTCCCGCCGCTTTAAAAGATTGGCGTTCGTCATCAAGTCCCTGATAGTATTCGTGATTTCCTAAAACACCGTATTTCTTGTCGGGTAAAATATCTGCAAGAACTTGTGCAAAAGGTAAACTGTCTTTGAAATTTGTTTCAAAAACATCCCCCGCAAAAACGATTAAATCCGGTTTATTTGTTTCTATAATTTGTTTTAAATTTTTTGCACGTTTTACGCCGACTGTTGCACCGAAATGAGTATCGGCAATAAAAGCGATTTTCACATCTTGTTTGAGATTTGGGGCTGCAAAAGTTATGTCAGTTATATTCGGTGTTTTGGCGGCGGTGTATAAACTTATGACAGTTATAATTACCCAAGCCCCCAGTGCCCAAAGCCCTAAGGTGTTAGGCAAAGTTATGTGAAAGATTTTTAGTAATGAAGCCAATAATACAATTAAAGAAACTAAACAAAAAGCTAAAAATAAGGCACCTAAATAAGTAAGTAAAACGGATTCTAAAGGCCAATAATTTAACTTCTTAGAAAGTGCATATAAGGCAATATATACCGCACTAAACAAAAACGGTAATAATTTTGCCAAGGTGTTTAATGTGAGCATAGGTGTATTTTGGAAAAACCAAAATATTACTACGGTATGCATCAATGAAAAGATAAGAAATATAATAAGAAAAAACATATTACTTTTTATTTTCAAAAACACCTATTTTTTTGTTTTTTGTGACGTTATTGAAATTAAACAATTTCCCGTTCATTGCTACATATACGCCGTAAGGTAAAGCTTGTGCAAAAGAAATTGCACTTGCCAAATTAAAAATACCGTCGGAAGAACCGAATTTATACGGTATCATCGCACCTGTTAAAATCACGGTTTTATCTTTAATTTTCGGGCCAAGATACATGGCAGTTTTTTCCATAGTATCGGTACCGTGTGTAATAACTAAAGAATTTTCTTTTACCTTAAGGCAAGTTTTTAAAATTTCTTTTCTGTCTTTTTCAGTCATAAAAAGACTATCTTTCATCATTAAAGTGGTTATTTTTACCGGCAAATGGCAACGCCCCATTTTTAAAATTTCAGGTAAGTGTGTCTTCCTAAAAAACAATTCCCCCGTCAGTTCATTATACTCTTTATCAAAGGTTCCACCCGTAGCAATAATTCGTACTTGCATAAGACCTCCTTAAAATATCCCTCTTAATAAAGTATAATATATTTATACATTAAATGCACAGAGGTTTTATTTTTTTATGAAAACAAGAGTACGTTTCGCACCATCCCCAACAGGGTATTTACATATCGGCGGTTTAAGAACCGCATTGTTTAATTATTTATTTGCCAAGAAAACAGGCGGTACTTTTATTTTAAGGATTGAAGATACCGACGAAGAACGTTCAACGCAAGAATCTGTAAAAGCTATTTTTGAAGGCTTAACCTGGGCCGGGCTTAAATGGGATGAAGGCCCATTTCAAGACGGTACTTTTAAAGGTGACCATTCCCCATATTTCCAAGCAGAACGTGCAGATCAAGGTTTATACAAAAAATATATTGATTATCTTTTGGAAAAGGGCCTTGCATACAAATGTTATTGCACCCCGGAAGAACTTGAAGAAATGCGCGCACAAGCAGCAAAAGAACATCGCCCTCCGCGTTATCCTGGCAAATGCCGCAATTTAACAAAAGAACAACAGGCTGCACTTGAAGCACAAGGCAAAAAATATGTCATCCGCTTTAAAATGCCGACGGAAGGGGAAACTGTTTTCCATGATTTAATCCGCGGTGAAGTCCGCTTTGCAAATAAAGATTTGTACGATCTTGTTATTCAAAAAACAAGCGGTTATCCTACCTATAACTTTGCTTGTGTTATTGACGACCACTTGATGGGTATGACACATGTTATTAGGGGGGATGACCATATTTCAAATACCCCGGCACAAATCCAGATTTATAAAGCACTCGGTTGGGAACATCCTATAATGGCTCACCTTTCAATGATTCATGGTCCCGACGGCACAAAACTTTCCAAACGCCATGG
>JBGVBB010000185.1:0-12802 GCA_045225155.1 Elusimicrobiaceae bacterium | reverse complement strand
GACAGTATTATGGTTTCGCACCTTCTTGTTAAATGTTTGGATGATAAGATGCCGGCAAGCTTTTCCAAAAAAATTATGATGGGTTTGCTCCGTAAAACCATGTATTATAAAGGTTTAATTGTAACAGATGCTTTGACGATGAAAGCGACAAACGGCCTAAACCCCATAGATGCTTTTAAAGCCGGGGCGGATGTCTTACTTTGCCCGGAAGATCCTTTTAAAACCATTAAAGATTTAGAGCAAACCGTTAAAAAAGATATCAGTTTAAAGGAAAGGGTTTTTTATTCTATCTCCACGCAAGAAATGATGATTGCCCGTTTAAACACTATGCACCCCTTGCCGAGCAGGAATATAGAATTTGCTTGCAAACAACTTGATAAAGAAACCGCTTACAGCGTATTGCAAAAACTAAATCCGCAAATAAATCTAAATAAAAGAAACAATATAAATTATTTAATTTTAGATGAAAAAGCACCGGCAGATTTACCGCCGTTTTTAATGACATTAAAAGAAAACGGTTTTAAACTAACACCTTATAAAGAGGGTAAGCAAAGCACTTTCCTGCTTGCGTTAAATTTTGATGATTATGCCGCTTTTAAAGGAACTGTTAATTTAAACGAAAATCAAAAACAACTTTTACAAAAAGCAATTGAAAAATCAAAAAATTCAGTCCTTATAAGTTTTGGCAGCCCTTATATAAATGAGGGTATCAACGGCTTGAGTGCTTTTTTACCTCTTGCAAGCAAGGGTAAAGATTTCCAAATTGCCGTAGCGCAACATTTATCCGGCTTTTTAGATTTTTAGTTAAATAAATATAAACAATATAGTATCATTTATATATGACAACTACGTACTTACCCAATATTTCCGCCAGCGCTTTTTTTATACTAAACACCTTAAAACAAAAAAGCGTACATACCTTTTTTGCCTGTAACAGCGAAGAAGAACTGGAAATTTTTGAAGCCGCTTATAAAACTTTTGTACCGAAAAATTTTAATTATAAATTTTTAAGCGTGTATGAAGATAAATTTTCCTTATACTCTGCTTTGGAAACAATTTTACAGGCAAAAACACCGCTTTTTATAGCAACAACTTATAATGCTTTGAAGCAAGAAGTGGCAGGAAAAAAAGACTTCGGCGCACAAATTTTAAAATTGCAAAAAGGGCAAACAATCAACCGTACCGAACTTTTAAACACCTTGCATAAATTAAATTATAAACGTGTTGATTTCGCCGAAGCACCTGCCGATTATGCTTTGCGCGGAAGTGTGCTTGATATCTTCCCCATAAATGCACAAAAACCTTGCCGTTTATATTTTAGGGTAAATACTATTGAACAAATTTCCTCTTTTGATTTAGATACACAAAATACCGTTGAACCGATAAATGAACTTCTTGTTTTACCTTTTGAATTTGAAGTTACCCCCTCCACATTACAGCGTTGGCTTAAAGATTTTAAACCATATTTTTATGAGCCGCCGCAAAATACAGATGGTAAAAACGAGGCCGAAATTTTGACCGCTTTACCGTCTAAAGACGGGGCTGACAGTTTCTTGCGTTCACCGCTTGATTTTAAGGCAAATTTTGCATTGTTTGATAATGAAATTTTTACCTTAAATAAAAAGAATATTAAAAGCACTTTCTTTTGTTTAAACAAAGGGGAAATGGAACGTTTGACGGAAGTTTTCCAAGACTATGACAATTTAAAAACTTTGCCGCTTGCCGTAGCACCTTTGCAGGAAGGTTTTTACAGTACTAAAGAAAATTTTGCCTTTTTTACTTCCGCGCAACTTTTAAAACATTCTTACAAACAAACAAATTTTGCGGAAAAGTTTGATAAAACTTATTCTAAACATGTCCGTTTTAAGGAACTTGAAGTCGGGGATTATGTCGTCCATCAAGAACACGGTATCGGGCGTTACGGCGGGCTTATAACTTTGGAACAAGATAATTTACCGCTTGATTGTTTATTGATTGAATTTAAAGGTTCGCAAAAACTATATGTACCTTTACATGATTTCAGAAAAGTACAAAAATATATCGGCTTAAAAGGGCGTGCGCCGAAAATATCTTCTTTAAATACCACGACATGGAAGGAAGTTAAAAAACGCGTCAAAGAAGATGCCCAAAAAGTAGCCAAAGAAATTTTGCAGGCTGCCGCTTTACGCAGCGCACATAAAGCAGATATATTGCTAGGTAATGAGCATTTGGAAAGGTAATTTGCGGATTCCTTCCCTTATCAGGAGACCGACGACCAAACCCAAGCAATAAATGAAATTTTGCAAGATTTAAATAAAGATATACCTATGGACCGCGTGCTTGTGGGTGATGTCGGCTTCGGTAAAACGGAAGTTGCAATTCGCGCCGCTTTACGTGCCGTTTTAAGCAATAAACAAGTGCTTGTTTTGGTGCCGACCACCGTTTTGGCAAGCCAACATTTCAAAACTTTCAGTGAACGTTTACAGTCCTACCCTATAAATATTGAAATGTTAAGCCGTTTCCAAACAAAAAGCGAGCAGAAAAAAGTTGTGGAAAATATTAAACAGGGCAAAGTTGATATTGTTGTGGGTACGCACCGCTTGCTTTCAAAAGATGTTGTGTTTAAAAATTTAGGTTTGTGTATTGTAGACGAAGAACACCGCTTCGGCGTAAAACAGAAAGAAAAAATTAAAGCAAAAAGTGTAGGTGTACACACTTTGATGCTTTCCGCAACGCCGATACCGCGAACTTTAAACCAATCCTTATCGGCATTAAGGCAAATGTCAATTATTCAAACTGCGCCGCAAGGCCGCATGCCCATAAAAACTTTTTTATGTGCTTATCAAGACGATATTGTAACAAATGCCGTCCGCCAAGAACTTGCACGCGGTGGGCAGGTGTTTTACCTCTTTAATACTGTTGCCACTATGGAAGAAAAACGCGAGTACCTGCAAAAACTTATGCCGGAAATAAAAATAATTTGCGCACACGGCCAAATGCCTGAGCAGGAACTTGAAAAAACTTTGTGGGATTTTTACAATAAAAAATATGATGTTTTATTATGCTCTACTATCGTGGAAAGTGGGCTTGATGTCACAAATGCAAATACTTTGATAGTGGAAAACCCACAAAATTTCGGGCTTGCGCAACTGTATCAATTAAGGGGAAGAATAGGCCGCGGAAATAAAAAGGCATACTGCTATTTGCTAGCGCCTGCTTGGATACTAAATAAACGCGAAGAAGAATTTAATTTAGAAGATTTTTATTTCCCTAAAAAGAAGAGTAAACCGTCTTATGCCGAGGCACAAAAAAGATTATCCGCATTGCTTGAGTTTAGTGAACTTGGCAGCGGTTTTAAACTTGCTTTGCGCGATTTGGAAATCCGCGGCGGCGGCGATTTGTTAGGTATAAGACAACATGGGTATGTTAATGCCGTCGGGCTTTCTTTATATTGTGACTTAGTGGCAAACGAAGTTAAAAAATTACGCGGTGAGCCTATTGTCCGCAAAATGTATGCAACAGTTAACTTGGGAATTCCTGCTTTTATTGCGCCCGATTATTTACCTAGCGATGAAGAACGCCTAAAATTCTATAAAGATTTTTTGGAAGCAGACCAAGAAACAAAACAAAAAC
The DNA here is from genome assembly GCA_045225155.1 of Elusimicrobiaceae bacterium. Taxonomy (GTDB): domain Bacteria; phylum Elusimicrobiota; class Elusimicrobia; order Elusimicrobiales; family Elusimicrobiaceae; genus Proelusimicrobium. Next base: position 9,190 of record JBGVBB010000185.1, on the reverse strand, counting down.
TTAAAGCAAAAATTGAAGATTTATGTGGCCCTGCCCCACAAGAATTAAAAAATTTAATTGAAATAATGCAAATTTCCGCTGATGCCGGGGAAATGAAAATACGCGCAATAGAAGCCGGCCCTAAATTTTATGATTTTTACTTTGCAAGAAATGCTCAAATACCGGAAAATTCTCTCACAAAAATAATGGAAATGTTTAGCGGCAAAATGGAATTTTTACCATCACAAAACGGGGACGGTTTTAGAATTTTTTCCCAACAAAACAACAAACTAACCGAAGTAAAACAGATTTTAAACAGTTTAAGAAAAATATTTTAAAGCAATATGATTTATTTGGTATAACGGTACCAAGATTCTCCATCCGTACCGCCGTATATCATTTCATTAGGGCCTATAGATTGGCAAGCCCTTTTCTCTACCGGTTTACGTGCCATGCAGACGATATCACCCTTGTATAAGTTTACACCGCTATGGCTAAAATCTTTGAAAACTTGTAAATATCTTAATTTATATTCGGTAAACTCTTTAGTTCCGGCTTGAGCATTGCTCGCACCGTTACAAATGCCGTACCATTTATCTCCGCATTCATAAACCGAACAATACGAATCTTTATAAAGAACGCATCCTGCCCCGGTGGGCATGTCAATATCTAATGCGGTTAGATCATCGGTATAATCTCCGTGTGCCAAAAAATAAAATTCTTCCGCTTTACGTAAGGAATGCACCATTTCCATATATGTTCCCAGTTGTGTTTTTTTAACCGCAACCTGGTACTGTGGCAAAGCTATTGCCGCAAGTATACCTATAATGAGTACAACAACCAATAATTCTATTAAAGTAAAGCCTTTGTTTCTCATATATTGATATTTTAGAAAAAATAAACTATATAGACAAGTTAAAACCAAATTCCGCAATATTCAAACGTAATCAAAAATCTGCAATAATAAAATATTTTATTGACTGTTCCGTCTTTAAATAGTATTATATAATTACGGAGGATGTACATGAAAAAAACATTAAGCTTGATGTTAGTATTAGGGCTTGCTCTCGGTTTAGCCGCTTGCAGTAAAAACAAAAAAGCGGATGCCGCTGCAGATTTACAAGCCGCAGCCGACTCCAACTATAATGAAGTAGTTGCAGAGGAGGAAGAAGTTATAGACACCGTCGAGGGTGCACAACTCGGTTTAGCACCTGTATTCTTTGCTTTAAATGAATACTCCTTATCAAAAGGGGCAAGAAACATTTTAAAAGCCAATGCCGAAATCTTAAAGATTAAAGGTATTAAACACATTACCGTTGAAGGTAATTGCGACGACAGAGGCACTATTTCCTATAATATTGCTTTAGGCCAAAAAAGAGCAAACGAAGTAAAAGATTACTACGTTAAACTCGGCGTCAACGCAGATTATATCAACACCGTTTCTTACGGCGAAGAAAACCCGCTCTGCACAGATCAAACAGATTCTTGCTGGGCAAAAAACAGAAGAGCAGATACAGTAGTTTCTGCCAAATAGTTTAAAAGGGGCACACCTTATGACCAGAAATTTTTATAAATTATTTCTTTTTGTGGGGGGTGCCTCTCTTTTTCTATGCGGTTGCCTTGCAACGCAGGAAGACACCGCCATTTTAAAATTACAAATTTCCGAATTAAATAAAACTTTAGCCGCTTTACAACAAAACCAGGCTGATAATGCCGTCCAAATGGAAGAAATTATGGGCCGCCTTACACAAGCTACGGACCATATAGAAAATTTTGATTATAAATTAGATGATTTAGGTTCAAAAATTGACAATTTAGAAGCATCTTTAAAAAATACCAACACTACAGTTTTGCCTACTGAAATTTATGCTCAGGCAAAAAAACAATTTGAAGAAAAAAAATATGACAGCGCTTTAAAAGGTTTCGGGCTTTATTTAAAGGCAACGGAATCAAACGGTGTATCAGCCCAGGAAGCATATTTAAACATAGCAAAAATATATTATGAACAAAAAGAATACAAATCTGCCGCGGTAACCGCTGCTACTTTGATGGAAAAATTCCCTAAAAGTTCTTTAATGGCAGATGCCAGGCTTATTTATGCAAAAAGCATACTTCCCTTAAACAAAAAAGAAGAAGCAAAAAATTATTTAAACTCTATTACTCAAGACTATCCGAAATCAAAAGCGGCAAAAGAAGCACAAACAGTTTTAAAAGGTATTAAATAATGAAAAAATTTTTATTTTTGTTTTTTGTTTTATTACCGGTTTTTTCGCTTGCAAAAGAAACCGATGTATACATAGGGCTTTCTTCCAAATATAATCCTTCGGACTTACCGAAAATCGGCCTTGCCGCAAATAATCCAAGAGATAATGCCCAAGAAGAAGAAAAAGTTTACGGCGATTTGTTTGCCGATGTTTTAAGAAGTGATTTATTCCGTTCCCGCTACTTTAATATTGAAGATGAAGCCCCGGCAAAAATTTCCGCACTTGGGTTGCAACTTTCCTCTATGGAAAGAAAAAATGTTTTATATTACGTATTTTTTGATTTCCTTGATACCGATACTGAAGATTTGTGGCAAATAAAAGCATACATGTATGATACTTCATCAAAAAAGGCCCTGCTTGCAAAAAGTTTTAAAGTGCCGACAAAAAGTATAAGAAAAAGCGCCCATGTATTTGCTGACCAAATTATTAAATTATTGACAGGCAAACGCGGACTTTCAACAACAAAAATTGCTTTTGCAAATGACAGCACCGGCAGAAAAGAAATTTATATCGTTGACTATGACGGTTATAATTTAGCAAGGCTTACCAGTGACAGATCCATATCTTTGCTTCCGCGTTGGGCAGAAAAGGGTACAAAACTTTACTATACAACATACCGTAACAGAAACCCGCAAATATATGTGCTTGATTTAAAAGAAAGCACAAATTCCCCGGTTGTACAAGAAAAAGGGTTAAATTTAATCGGCGGTGTTTCCCCTGACAGTAAAAAACTTGTTATGACATTATCAAGAGGTCAAAACCCAAGCATTTATTTAAGGGAACTTGCCAGCGGCCGCACTTTAGAACTTACCGATAAATACGGGGTGGACGGTTCACCGTCATTTTCACCTGACGGCAAATTCGTAACATTTGTTTCAAACCGATCAGGCAACCCTCAAATTTATATCATGAATTTAGAAACGCAACAAACACGCCGTTTAACAAAATTTAATTGGACGGACTCCCCCCAATGGTCACCTAACGGCGATTGGATAGCATTTGCAGGCCGCCAAGCATCAAACCACCCGATAGACATCTTTTTGGTAGATATTACCGGCGGACAAATAAGGCAACTGACGGCAGACAGCGGTTCAAATGAAGACCCTTGGTGGTCCCCTGACGGACGTTATATCGCATTTACAACAACACGTGCCGGTAAACGCCAAATTTATGTTATGGACGCAGACGGTAGCGCACAACATTTAATTGCAAATATTAAAGGAAACTCTTTTACCCCAAGTTGGAGTGATTAACTTTTACCCCCTATGTACAAACCTATAATTTTATTAACAATTTCAAATATTTTTATGACTTTTGCTTGGTACGGCCATTTGCGTTTTAAAGATAAAGCCGTTTGGATTATTGTTCTTACAAGTTGGTTAATAGCATTTTTTGAATATTGTTTTTTGATTCCTGCAAACCGTATAGGACATATGTATTACAGTGCACCGCAACTTAAAGGCATGCAGGAAATTATTACACTTATTGTTTTTGCCGTATTCAGTATAACTTACCTTAAAGAAGATTTACGTTGGAACCACTATGCCGGTTTTGCATTAATTATTTGTGCGGCATTTTTGATTTTTAAGAAGTAATTATTTAGCCCGCGGGTGTTTCACTGTATAAAAAGTAAAAAGATTAATTGATATAAATAAAACTATTGCACAAATTATCATTAAATAACGGCTGAAAGTAATATAATCAAGTAAATTTAAAACTGCATTTGTAATAATAATCAAAATTATACTGCCGAAACTTTTCTGTAAAATTTTTACATATCCCTTTTTTATAACTATTTTGCCGTACCTTACACCTAACGGAAAACCAAAAGCACCGCCAACAGCAATTAAAACACCGAGCAATAAAATATGTGTGTGAAATTCGCCGCCGGCAAACAAATAAAACATTGAACCGCTTATTGTTGCAGTTAACAGTAAAAAACGCACTGCTTTTGTGGCATATTTTTCCGCAATTTTAAAACCGTTTATTATCACAGGCCTAAAAATTAAAGCCCCGCTGATACCAAGCACAGAACTTACAACCCCAACAAACATTCCGCAAAAAAGTGCTATTATGCTTTGTAATTTTGAGATATTAGGTTTTTCATTTTGGTTTTTGGCTGTCTTACCGAATAAACTTTGCGAGCCGATAAAGAGCATTACAAAAACAAACAAACAAAGTAATGCTTTTGAACCGAATCTATTATATAAATAAGCATTTATCAAACGCCCGCTGAAAGCAGTTGAAATAACACCTATTGCCATAGGTAAAGCAAGCGCACGCATTACGGAAAACTTAGCCCAAGAAGTATTTTTTACTTCTTTTAAAACTGTCGGTGCGGTGGAAAATACCATTTGCAGTAATGCCGCCCCAACGGCCTCTAAAGGTTGAAAACCGAAAATCAGCATTGTGGGTACTATAAGCCAACCGCAACCGACACTCCAAAAACCACCGCAGAACATGCCTATAAAGCCGATTGCCGGGAAAATAAGGTAAATGTACCATTCCATAAATATATTTTACCATATTGAATTTTACGCGTCCTCGTTCCGCATTATATTGTAGTGCGCGCAAAACGTGCTTGCATATTTAAGTGCTTTTTGATTTTTCTGCTCCTAAAGTACCGAGATGTCGCTTCGCTCCACGTTCTTCACGGTACTCTTCGTCGTAGAGAAAATCAAAAATCATCTTAAATCTACTGCGCAGCGCGAAAACATGCACGTGCGCTATGATTTTAAACCCTAATATATACCCCAGCGCTAAAAAATTAACGCTGGGGTAAATTTAAAACCAAAACAAAATATTATTTAGTTTCTTCTTTTGTTTCTTGCGGTTTTAAGGTAGGGAATAAAATTATTTCCCTAATAGAATCTTGTGCAGTTAACATCATGCAAATTCTGTCAATACCTATGCCCATACCGCCTGTCGGTGGCATACCGGATTCCATTGCGATAATATAGTCCATATCAACAATGTCGGCATCTTCGTTTTTGCTGTCTTTTGCCTTTTCCGCCGCTTGGTCTTTAAGGCGTTGATATTGGTCGGCAGGATCGTTAATCTCTGAATAAGCATTTGCAATTTCCTGACCGCCGGCAACAAAGGCCTCAAAGCGTTCAACAATGGCAGGATCGCCCGGTTTGTTCTTTGAAAACGGGCTGACTGCAGTCGGGTAATCCATAACAAAAACAGGATCGGAATATTTTGAAACAATCTTTTCATCAAATACTGCATCAAAGATTTTGTTTGCCGCTTCGCTTTCGTCAAACTTAACACCGGCTTTTTTAGCAAGTGCAACAAGTTCCGGTTTCTTGAAGTGGCGGCCGTCCAAAATATTATGTATATCTTCGCCGAAAGTTTCCTTCCAAACTTCAGGTAAGTAAACGCGTTTGAAAGGCGGCACCAAATTAACTTCATGCCCGCGGTAATTAACTTTTGTCACACCGATTGCTTTTGCGGCATTGCCGATAAGTTCATCAAATAAATCAGCCATTGTGTTAACATTACCGTATGCTTGGTAAAGTTCCATCATAGTAAATTCGGGGTTATGTGTTGTATCAATACCTTCGTTGCGGAACATTTTGCCGATTTCGTAAATCTTATCAAGCCCACCGATAACAAGACGTTTGTGGTAAAGTTCCAAAGCAATACGCATGTATAAAGGAATTTTTAAAGCGTTATGATAAGTTTGGAAAGGCTTTGCAATCGCACCGCCGGCACTTGCGGTTAAGGTCGGGGTTTCAACTTCCAAGTAACCTTTACCGTCTAAAGTTTTGCGGATGGAAGAAATAATTTTTGCCCTTTTAACAAAAATTTCTTTCACATCTTCATTTGAAATTAAATCAAGGTGGCGGTTTCTAAAGCGGATTTCCGTATCTTGTAAGCCGTGGAATTTTTCCGGCATAGGGCGGACTGCTTTGGAAATTAAATCAACGCTTGTTGCTTTAATTGTTTTTTCGCCCGTCTTAGTTAAGAACAAATGCCCTTTAACTAAAACGAAATCACCGACGGCAATATGTTTTTTAAAAAATGTGTAAGGTTCATCGCCGAGTGAATCTTTTTGCACATAAATTTGCATTTTTGCGGTAACATCTTTAATGTGTGCAAATGCCGCTTTACCCATAGAACGAAGTTGTACCAAACGGCCGGCAACCGCAACTTCGGTATTTTCCGGCAGTTCTTTTGCTTCGGCGCAGGTTTGTTTTGGGTCAACATGCGCAGGATAGGGGTTAAAACCGCTTTCTTTTAAGGCAGCAATTTCTTCCCTTTTATGTTTTATAATTTCATCAAGCGGGGAAAGTTTTTGATTGTTTTCCATTTTATTTATGCTCCAAGAGTAAGGTTATAGTTGTCATTTCCGTAACGACGGACGGGCCAAAATATTGAATAGGACCTGGGAAAGTATAGCGGTCGTTTTTAGCCCAATCTTCACGATTCTTTTTTAAGAAGTTAAACGGTTTCCCTTTAAGTTCAACTAATGCTTTGCGAATAACCGGTTTATCTTTACCTTTACGTTTTTCAACGTTCATCATCATGGTTAAAGGTATACCGCCGCAAACCCAAGCATCTGCTTTTTTGGTTAAATTTCTTACAGATGATAAATACCCGCTGCAATCATTAAGTGCTAAAATTGCGGCATTGTAACCCAAGGCATAAGTATAAGTTGCATCAAAAGTTGATGGGATACCGCAACGCCCTTCGTAACCGAAAAAGTGTGTGATAGTAGAAAATTTACCGTTATATTTGCCTGCTTTTTTAAGTTCTTTTAATTTGGTTTTTAGCATTTCAATTAAAAGTTTTTCCGTCTCAATTAAAGAAACTTGAACATTACCGTGCGGATCGCGGTCAAGCATAAGTTGGTTTGCAATGCCTTCCGGTAAAGATTCCATTAAAGCAGCCAAATTTTTGGGGAGTTTGGAAATAATAAATGCTTTCTTTTCTTTAATTGTATTGAGTTTGGAAAGTTGTGCCTCATTATCTGCAAGTAAATCGTTTAATGCGGAAATTAAAGATTTCATTTCCGGAATAAATTCAATTAAACCTTCCGGAACTAAAACAACACCGAAGTTTTTGCCTGCTTTTGAGCGGTCAACAACAACTTTAGCAATATCGTTAACGATTTGTGATAAAGTTTTCTTTTGTGCTAAAACTTCTTCGCCGATTAAAGTAATGTTTGGATGTGTTTTTAAAGCAACTTCCAAAGTGATATGTGAAGCACTGCGGCCCATTAAGCGGACAAAGTGCCAATATTTGCGGGCGGAGTTTACATCACGGCAAATATTACCGACAAGTTCCGCATAAATTTTTGTGGCTGTATCAAAACCGAAAGAGGTTTCAATTTGACTATTCTTTAAATCGCCATCAATGGTTTTCGGTACACCGATAACATTAACCTTAACGCCTTCTTGCTTAAAATATTCGGCAATAACAGCGGCATTTGTGTTTGAATCATCACCGCCGATAATTACAAGAGCATTAAATTTATTTTTCAAAATATTTTCTTTTGCGGTTTTAAGTTGCTCCGGTGTTTCAATTTTTGTACGGCCGGATTGAATTAAATCAAAACCGCCGGTGTTCCTGTAATCAGCCATAAGTTTGGGGGTAATTTCAACAAATTTATTTTCTAAAATACCGCTTGGGCCGCCCAAGAAACCGTATAATTTATTTTTGGCATTTGCTTTTTTAAGACCGTCTAAAATACCGGCAATAACATTGTGGCCGCCGGGTGCTTGACCGCCTGATAAAACGACTGCCATTTTAATAACTTTTTTATTTGCTTCGGCATTTTTACCTTTTGTAAAAGTGATTTCAGGCATACCGTAGGTATTAGGAAACATTGCTTTAATTTTTGCTTGGTCTGCTACACTTTTGGTCGGTTTACCGATTTTAACTTTTACTGCCGCTGCACCGTTTTTTAATACGGCCGGCAAAGTGGGTTTAAATTTGATTCTTTCCGCTTGAAGGGGTGAGTGGTTCATAATATAATTTCTCCTATACTGCTATATACTTATATTATATAAAATTAAGACGAGTTATTCTAATACAAAAACCCCCGTTTGAAACGGGGGTTTTAATTAACAAGAAATAAATTATTTCTTTTTACTTGTCGGAAGCGGTGCACCTGTACCAAGATAAATCTCTTTCAATTTATCTTCGATTTGTTGGGCAAGTTCCGGGTTGTCTTTCAAGTATTGGCGGGCATTTTCGGCACCTTGGCCTAACTTTTCACCGTTATAAATAAACCAAGTACCGCTCTTTTCAACGATTTTACTGTCAACACCCATTGTAATTAAACAAGATTCGCGGGAAATACCTTCACCGTGCAACATGGTAAATTCCGCTTGCCTATACGGTGGTGCAACTTTGTTTTTGACGATTTTTGCACGCACACGTGTACCGATAACTTGTTCGCCTTGTTTAATATTTTCAATTTTTCTTACATCAATTCTTACTGATGAGTAAAATTTTAAAGCAAGACCGCCGGGGGTAGTTTCGGGGTTACCGAACATTATGCCGATTTTTTGGCGGAGTTGGTTAATAAAAATAATGCTCGTTTTTGTTTTGTTTAAAAGGCTTGTTAATTTGCGAAGTGCTTGGGACATAAGCCTTGCTTGAAGACCTACATGTGAATCCCCCATTTCACCCTCTATTTCCGCTTGCGGAACAAGGGCGGCAACAGAGTCAACAATAATCAAATCAACTGCACCGGAAGAAACTAATTTTTCCGCAATTTCCAAAGCCTGTTCGCCGCTATCCGGTTGGGAAATTAAAAGTTCATCCGTATTAACACCGATTTTGCTTGCATAGACAGGGTCCAAAGCATGTTCGGCATCAATAAAGGCAACTATACCGCCGTTCTTTTGTGCTTGTGCGGCAATATGTAAACTTAAAGTTGTTTTACCGCCGGCTTCAGGGCCGTAAATTTCAATAACGCGGCCGCGCGGAATACC
>JBGVBB010000184.1:0-12009 GCA_045225155.1 Elusimicrobiaceae bacterium | reverse complement strand
CAACCGCAAGGCAATACTATCAAGAAGCATTGCAGGAAAAAGACGTCAAAAAGCAAATAGAATTATATACTAAGGCTATAAATAAAGCCCCTAAATTTATTTCCGCATATCATAGACGCGGGGATGCTTATAAAGAGCAAGGCAAAATAAAAAAAGCCTTAGCAGATTATAATGAAATCGTAAAATTAGCACCTAAAGATCCTTTCAAATATTATGCGCGCGGGCTTGCTTATATGGATATGAAAGATTATGTCGCTGCAAAAAATGATTTTACTTCTGCCATAAAACTTAACGGTAAATACAGCGGTTTTTATTACAATCGTGCATTATGCTCGGTAGAACTCGGGCAAATGAAAAGTGCTTTATCTGATTTAAAAAATGTTACCGATAAATCGTTAAGGAAAAAAGCCTCATTTTTAAAAGGTCGTGCAAATTATAAACTTTATAATTATGATACGGCACAAAAAATATTTAATAATTTACTTAAACAAGATCCCGGTAACGAAGAAGCAATGCTTTATTTGGCCCGTATTCAAACCAATAGGGATATGTATGATGAAGCCATTTCTTTATTAAGCAAAGTTATTAACAAAAATCCGTCAAATGAAACGGCTTTGCTTTTACGCGCAGCCGCTTTTAAAGAAATTGCCCTTTACGATCAAGCCGTTGACGATTACACCGCATTAATTTCTTTAAATCCGCAAGATATTTACTACAATAGGCGTGGCTTGATATATGAAAAATTAGAAAATTGGCCCGAAGCCAGAAAGGATTATTCTTCATCTTTGGAACTTAATCCTACATGGGCAATATCTTATAATAACAGGGGTTATGTTAATATGAAGATGGGCAAATATAATGAGGCTAAAAAAGATTTTGAATCTGCATTAAAATATTCCCCTACACTCGCATCCGCGGCCATAAATTATGCAGGTTATTTTTGGACTGCTAAACGTGATAAGAAAAACATGTACAAATACTTAGATAAAGCCTTAAAAGCAAATTTCAAAGATACTGCGTCTTTGTATGATGACTCACAAAAAGGGTGGCTTTTCAAAAAAATTAACAACACGTTAGATTTCCGCACGTTTATAGAAGGCCATTAATTCCTGTAATATCGTTTATTTGCTCGTGTGTTATTGAATTGATATAATATCTTTATAGTGTTTTGATGAGGTAGAAAAATGAAAAAAACAGCATTATTAGCCGTTTTGGTTTTATTTTTTGCGATTTCAAGTTCCGCACAAATTGTTGTTTTGCAAGACGGAAAAACAATTACTTATGAACCCAAAGCGGAGCTTTCTATAGCAGGGAAGACAACTTCGCGTGTACTTTATGAAGGTGTTTTAATAACTATTCCTAGAGGTCAAAAAGTACATATCAAAAAAAGAGATGGCAAAATTTTAATATCCGGAACTAATTTAAGAAATGTGGAAATTGCAGGTAAAAATATATCATCCAACGGGCATGTTATAATTTCTGTTTCTCCGGACAATATGAAGGTTACAACCCTTAAAGGCGATAGCACTATAACCAGGAACGGTTTTTTGACCAATCGTGTAAATAAAACTGAAAATAAAAACAAGAAAAATATTAAACCTAATTCTTCTAAATTCGAAAATAAAGGAAAAAAATATTTAAGGCAATATTCCTATTATGAGGAAGATGAAGAACAAGAGGAAGAAGAAAATTTACCCGAAATATCAGATTATATCAATGAAGTCTCAGCACAGCAATCAGCACAAGATGCCATGGACAGTGCTGATTTGAGTCAGTCTTCCCCGAGGTCTTAATTATGAAAAAATTAATTTGTTTGATATTTGTTTTTGCAGCAGGGATTTTAAATGCTTCGGAATTAAAATTTATGGCTTCCGAAACTCTGGGTTACGATGACAATATCTATTTAACCAACGGTAATAAAGTCGGTTCTGCCATAAGTTCCACCAAAATAGGTGCTTTATATAATTTGGCTATTCCGTACAGTTCCCTAGAAGGTAAATTCAGTATCGTAGGTGGCTATAATGCCTTTCAAAAACATAATAACAAAAATGGTTTTTGGGACACCTTGGCTGTGGCGGATTTCGGTAATGAAAATTTTAAGATAGGAAATATATTTTTGTTGACTTCCGACCCTGCCAACTCGGAACTTACCGAAAGAAAACAAAGGATAAATAATAATATTTATGCTTCTTACAGAACGGGAATATATGACAAATTAAATTTCGGTTTTAAAATATCTGACGAAATTAATAAATATACAAGTGGGGGAGTAATCAAATATCTCGACAGAAACCGCTTTAATATCGGTACGGGTGTATATTATAATATTTCCGAAAAAACCAATTTGCTGGCTGAATATACTTTTACTGCTTTAACATATCAAAATAATCATGACAGTAATTCTACCGGCGGCATTTTTGCTTTAGGCATTGAAGGAAAATTGTCCCCTAAAATTGAAGGCGAGGCAAAACTTACTTATAATTACAGAAATTATAAGCACGATAAAGCCGGTTATAAAAATAGTGCTGATTTGTTGGGCTATGATCTTTCAGTTACTTGGAAACCTACCACACAAAATGTACTTCGTTTAAGCGGTACCAGAAACTTTGAAGAAACAATATATGATAATAATCGCTATTTTGTTTCAACAGGTGTTAAATTATACGGTTCACAAAAGATTTTAGAAAAATTTACCGCCGCTTTAACCTTGGCTTATGAAAACCTTTCTTATAATACCGCAAACAGTGCAGGTATTAAAAGATCCGATGATGTTTATACCGTTCGTCCGGAAGTTAATTATCAGTTCAAAGATTGGTTGAGTGCCGGTGTTTGGTATCAATACCGCAAGCGTGCTTCCAATGCCGGTTCCGATGTTCATTACTTAAACAACAGGGCAGGGGCTTTCATTAAAGCGGTTTTCTAGGAAATTTTTAGATAAACCCCGGTTGATGCCGGGGTTTTTTGTTTTATAAAATTATTCTTTTATTGTGTTGTCTTTTACAAAAGCACGTTTTGCGGTTTTGAGTAATATTTCAACATCTAGGAATACAGATCTGTTTTTGATATACCAAACATCATAAGCCAAACGGTTAAAAGCGTCATCAAAAATTTCATCATTTAAATCTGCTTCTTTTTGAATTGTTGAATAATTCGGCGGTGCTTTGAAATTTAATTGTGCCCATCCGGTAAGGCCGGGCTTAATAATATTTCTTACAGAGTGGCTTGGAACATATTTGTTTAAAATGGCATAGTCTTCGGTACCCAGGGGCCTAGGCCCGACGATAGATATATCCCCTTTTAAAATATTTATAATTTGAGGTAGTTCATCTAATCTGAATTGCCTTAAAATCGCGCCCAATTTTGTAATATGTTCCGTATTTGGGGACATTGTTCTGAATTTATATATATGTATTCTATTTTCATTTTTTCCAATGCGTTCTTGTATAAAAACAGGGCAAAAACCATCAATGAATTTAATGAGCAAATAAATAAAGCCCATCGGTAAAATTAACACAGGTAATAAACATAAAGAAAATAAAATATCAAAAGCACGTTTACTTATTTGATATACACGGTGTTTTCTTCTTGCGGCGATACCTCTCAAAAGCCACATATTGTCTTTAATTCCTTCTTTGGAAATACGTTTAAAAACGTCCTCAAACAAAAGCAGATCTGTAGTAAGCAGGTAACCCTTAAGTAAAAAATTATGAGAAATAATATTCCACGCATCTTTATCTTGTTTAAACAAATTACTGGCAACCAGAACTAAGTCAATATTTTTGGGGTAGTCTATATTTTTAACAGTTTCGTATTTGGCCACGACATTATAATGTTTTGAGTCTGTAAATTCCTTTAACAATTTGTTTAAAGTTTCACTTTTGCCGAACACCAAAATATCTGTTTTATGAATGGTTACGGTTGCATATAGTTTACGTGATAAATAAATATAGCAAAAATATAACATGAACACCCCAAGCAATATTGTTTTCGGCGTTAGTATATTTAATACGGGGGCCATGTAATAAATAAATGCGGCAGCAATAAAAAAGGATAATAAAAATGCAGTAACTAAACTTTTGTAAGTAATTTGCCATTTTTTAAGCAAGCGTAAATCGTAAAAAGAAAATACCCAAAGCAGGGTTGATATTAAGAAAAACAAAGGAACAAGTATTTCACAATTATGAAAGAAAAATAATATATTAAAATCAGCATGTCTTAAAAACAATACGGAAGCAATTATAATTAAATAAATGATGAAATCTGCGAAGAAAAAGAGAAGTCTCGTCATAGAATATCCATATTTTTTAGCATCTCTTGCAACCCTTGTTTTAGGTCGTAATCTGTTTTAAAACCCAGAGCGGAAATTTTTGAAATATCAGCAAAACTATCGGTAATATCACCGGCTCTTTTGGGTTTGAAAATAATTTTTGGTTTATATTTAAACAAATCACTTAAGATATCAATCAGTTCAAGCAGAGTGTAATGTCGCCCTGTAGCGATATTGTAAACTTGGGCTTTGCCAAGGTTTAATGCCGCAAAAATATTTGAACGGGCAATATCTTTAACAAATATAAAATCACGTGTTTGTAAACCGTTGCCGAAAATTGTTAAAGGTTGTTTTTTTATGAAGCAATCTATAAATTTGGCAATAACCGCGGCATATGGACTATTTGGATTTTGCCCTGTCCCGAAAGCATTAAAATATCTTAAACAAACCGTAGGTAAATTGTAAAGGGAATAGTACATTTTTAATGATTCTTCTGCTTGTAATTTGCTTAAAGCATAAGGGCTTTGGCAGGCCGGTTTTACATCTTCCGCACAGGGCGGAGTGTTTTTGTCGCCGTAAATCGCTGCCGATGATGATAACACAACTTTCTTTGCTTTTATATTTTTAGCAAATTCTAAAATATTTATTGTTCCTTGTGTATTTACAAAAAATGTTTCTTCCGGGGTTTCTATGCTTTGCGGCACGGAAATTAAGGCTGCTAAATGTAAAATATAATCAATTTTTGCCGGGATTTTATTTATGTCTTGCGGTTTAGTAACGCTACCGTTAATGAAAGTTATATCGTTTTTTATATCTGCTAAATTATTTAAATTGCCCGAGGAAAGATTATCAAAAATAATGACTTTTTGCCCATTTTTAACAAGTAAATGTGCTATGTGGGAACCGATAAACCCTGCCCCACCCGTTATGAGCCAAGTATTTTCCTCTGTTATTTCCATGCATACATTTTAGCATTTTATGGGTGAGCATAAGTGCTATTAAGAGTAACGTATACATATAAATGCTATAATATATATAGTGAAGTATAGGAGTTATTATGTGGGATTATACAGATAAAGTTTTAGATCATTTTAAAAATCCGCGCAATGTCGGTGTCGTTGAAAATGCTGACGGTACAGGCCAAGTCGGCAGTTTAATTTGCGGAGATGCCTTAAAATTGACAATAAAAGTCAATAAACAAACAGAAGTTATCGAAGATATTAAATTCCAGACTTTCGGTTGTGCGTCTGCTATTGCATCATCATCCGTTTTGACGGAGATGGCTAAAGGAAAAACCTTGGAAGAAGCTTCAAAAATAACAAACCAAGATATCGCTTCGGCTTTAGGTTCTTTGCCGGAAGCAAAAATGCATTGTTCCGTCATGGGTATGGAAGCTTTAGAGGCAGCAATTAAAAGTTATCGCCAAGGCGGTAAACCTGTAATTTTTGAACAAGCTCAAGAGTCAAAAGTGGTTTGTGAGTGTTTTAATGTTACCGAAGATATGATTTTAAAAGCCATACATACCAATCATTTAAATACGGTAGAAGATGTTATTCACTTTACAAAAGCAGGCGGAGCATGCGGTAAGTGCAAAGGTGTAATTCAACAAATTCTGGATAAGGTTTTAGCTTGCGAACTTCCACAAAAAAAGCAAGAAAAAAAGAAACCTTTTTACTCCTTAACTATTGTGGAAAAAATTAAGGCTATAGAAAATGTTTTGAATACAGAAATTAAACCGCAACTTAACAAAGACGGCGGCAGTATTGAACTTGTAGATTTAAACGGTAATACAGTTATTGTCCGCTTGCTTGGGGGATGTGCATCCTGTGCTGCCAGCCAAATGACACTCAAAAATTTTGTCGGTAAAACTTTACAGGAAAAACTCGATAAAAACTTAGAGGTTAAACAAGCGTGAAAATAATTTATTTAGATAATAATGCAACTACCCGTACTTTACCGGAAGTATTGCAAAGAATGTCCCCGTATTTTACCGATTTTTACGGCAATGCCAGCAGTATTCATACTTTCGGCGGTTTTAATAAACATGTTATAGAAACAGCTAGGGGGAAGGTCGCCGCTTTATTAAATGCAAAATCGGAAGAAATTATTTTTACTTCGGGCGGAACAGAAGGGGACAGTACAGCAATATTTTCTGCAATAAATTCATATCCCAGCAAAAAACATATTATAACTTCTGCCGTTGAGCACCCTGCGGTTTTGGAAGTATGTAAATTTTTAGCATCCCGCGGTTATAGGCTTGATATCATAGGTGTAGACGAACACGGCCGTTTTGACATGGATCGCTATAAAAAAGTTTTGGATGAAGATACAGCCATAGTTACGGTAATGTGGGCAAATAGCGAAACAGGTACAATTTTCCCGGTTAAAGAAATTGCGGAACTTGCCCATTTAAAAGGAGCTTTGTTTCATACTGATGCTGTACAGGCTGCAGGTAAAATACCCACTGATGTTAAAGATATTAATGCGGATTTTGTTTCGATTTCTTCCCACAAAATACACGGGCCTAAAGGTACGGGTGCTTTGTATGTTAAAGACGGTATACGCTTTATGCCTTTTATGCGTGGCGGCCACCAAGAAAATCTTCGCCGTGCAGGTACGGAGAATGTGCCAAATATCGTTGGTTTCGGTTATGCGGCTGAAATTGCTTTACAACATTTGCCGGAGTATGAAACCCAAGTAAAACCATTACGTGATTTACTTGAAAAAGAATTGCTGGCCCAAATCCCGGATACAAAAGTTAACGGGGACACGGAAAACCGTCTCCCGAATACTTTGAATATAAGTTTCGGCTATATTGAAGGGGAAAGTATTTTGATGTTTTTGGATGAAGAAGGCATTTGTGCATCTTCCGGTTCTGCTTGCACTACGGGCTCTTTGGAACCTTCCCATGTTTTGAGGGCTATGGGTGTTCCGTTTCAATTCGCACACGGATCGATAAGATTTTCTTTAAGCAGATTTACAACTTTAGAAGAAATTCAAACAGTTATAAAAGTTTTACCGAATATTGTTGCACGTTTACGTGCAATATCGCCCTTTAAAAAGGCCTAAATTTGAGAGGTATTTATGATAAATTACTTGATAGATAAAATTATTGGTACAAAATCAGAAAGACAAATAAAAAAATTACAACCAATAGTTAATAAAATAAATGCTTTAGAACCGAAAATTTCTAAATTAAGCGATGAAGAACTTAAAAATCAAACAGTTTTGTTTAAAGAACGTTTGGCAAAAGGGGAGACTTTAGATGATCTTTTGCCCGAAGCCTTTGCAACAGTTCGCGAAGCTTCAAAACGTGTTCTGGGCCTTCGTCCTTATGACGTACAACTTTTGGGTGGTATTGTTTTGCATCAAGGTAAAATTGCCGAAATGCGTACCGGTGAAGGTAAAACCTTGGTAGCCACTTTGCCGTCTTACTTAAATGCTTTAACGGGAAAGGGCGTTCATGTCGTAACAGTTAACGATTACCTTGCTAAACGTGATAGGGAATGGATGGGCCCGATACATGAATTTTTAGGTTTGACCGTAGGCTTCATTAACCACGATATGGCAAATGACGAACGCCGTGAAATGTATAAAAGAGATATTACTTATGTCACAAATAATGAACTCGGTTTTGACTATTTGCGTGATAATATGGTTATCCGTGCTGCAGACAGGGTTCAACGCAAATTAAATTATTGTATTGTTGACGAGGTGGACTCAATTTTAATCGATGAAGCAAGAACACCTTTGATTATTTCCGGTCCTTCAGATGAAAAAACAGATAAATATTATATTGTTAATCGTTTAATTCCTTCTTTAAAAATTCGCAAAATTACAGAACGCGATGAAGTCAACGCAAAATATGCCGGGCAAGATTTATCAATCGGTTATGATGCTTTAATTGATGAAAAAAACCACAATGTAACTTTAACAGAGCAAGGTATCGCTAAAGCGGAGAAATTGCTCGGTGTTGAAAACCTTTACGCAGATGTTGATTGTGAATGGGTGCACCATATCAACCAGGCACTTCGCGCACATCACTTGTATGAACGTGATGTTCATTATGTGGTAAAAGACGGGGAAGTTATTATAGTTGATGAATTTACCGGTCGTTTGATGCCGGGCCGCAGATGGTCAGACGGTTTACATCAAGCCGTTGAAGCAAAAGAACATATGCCGATTAAAGAAGAAAACCAGACTTTGGCTACAATTACTTTCCAGAATTTCTTTAAACTTTATACAAAACTTTCCGGTATGACCGGTACAGCCATGACAGAAGCCAATGAGTTTTGGACGATTTATAAACTTGATATCGTGGAGATACCTTCAAATAAACCTTGTCGTCGTATAGATTATCCGGACGTGATTTATCAAACCGAACGCGAAAAATTCCGTGCGGTAGTTCAACGTGTAGAAGAACTTTGGCGTAAAGGTTTGCCTGTGCTTGTCGGTACTCGTTCCATTGAAAAATCAGAACAAATTTCCCAAATGCTTCGTGCAATCGGTATACCGCATAAAGTTTTAAATGCAAAATACCACGAAATGGAAGCCCAAATTATCAGCCAAGCCGGCCGTAAAGGTGCAGTGACAATCGCAACCAATATGGCAGGCCGAGGAACGGATATCGTTTTGGGTGGTAATCCTTGTGATGAAGCAGAACAAAAATTTGTACAGGAAAACGGCGGTTTAACCGTTATCGGTACTGAACGCCATGAAAGCAGGCGTATTGATAATCAACTTCGCGGACGTTGCGCAAGACAAGGTGATAAAGGTTCAAGTGTGTTTTTTGTCGCTTTGGATGATGAACTTATGCGTTTGTTCGGCAGTGAACGCATTCAAAAAGTGATGGCAGCCCTCGGTATGAAGGAAGGACAAGCAATTGAATCCCGCATAATTTCAAAACAAATTGAAGGTGCACAAAAACGTGTTGAAGGCCATAACTTTGATATCCGCAAGCTTTTGCTCGACTACGATAAAGTTATGAACCAGCAACGTACAGCAGTGTATAATTTAAGAAATGCGATTTTGGACGGTAAAAATTTTACGGAAAGAATCGCCGAAATGATAGAGGAAACAACCGCTGAAATATTTTATAAATTCTATGATGAACGCCATCCTAAACTTACGGACTTAACTAGCATAAATACAATTTATAAACGTATGTTTGGTATTGAAGATGCTGTTTCGCAAGAAGATATTATAAGTAAAAAACCGCAAAATATTTTGGCTGATTTAATGCCGAAAATAAAAGATGTTTACAAAGAACGCGCCGAGGCTTTTAAAGAGCAGGGCTTTGACTTTTCGGAAGTAGAAAGGATGCTGTTACTTCAACTCTTGGATCAGAGTTGGAAACAAAACCTTTATGAACTTGACCAACTTCAAAAGAGTGTCAGTTTGCGCGGATACGCACAAAAAGATCCGTTAATTGAATATCAAAAAGAATCTTACGCGTTATATATAAATATGATGACACGTATAAGAGACTTCTTTGTAGACTATATTTTCCGTATAAAATTACCTCCCAAGCAACGTGCCCCGCAAAAAATGCAAGAAGGGGGCGCAGGGAACGCACAACCTACTGCCGTAAAACAAGATAATCAACAGATCCATAAAATCGGCAGGAATGATTTATGCCCGTGCGGAAGTGGTAAAAAATATAAAAAATGTTGTGGTAAATAAGTGCCTAAAAACAAAGCAAAGAAAGAAAAGGAATTAACCTTAATTATAAGAGATAAAAACACAAAAGAGAAAAAGAATATTTTTTGGGTTATAATCTGTGCTTTGTTTAAAGGGATAATTATTGCTTTATCCGCATTGGCTGTGGCCGTAAGTTTAGGGGCCTCTTTTTTGGCCGATAATAAATATTTAGGTGCGTGGGTAGGTATTTTTCTATTTGCGATAGTTTTAAATAGTTTTAAGAAGCTTTTCCTAAGTTTGTTATATAGTTTTATTGTAGGTTTTGCATTTAATTTAATTTTGCTTTATTGGATTTATCCTACGGTTCAATTCGGTACACAAGATCAATTTTTGTCTTATCTTTCCGTATTCGGCCTCAGTGCTTTGATGGCTCTTCAATTTGTATTATTCGGCTTCTTTTATTTTTATCTTAAAAGTCTAACTTGGGTTTTACCTTTAGCTGCGGCAAGTCTGTGGGTAAGTTTGGAATTTTTGCATCAAGTCATAGCATTTTACTTATTTGCTTTTCCGTGGTTTGTGTTAGGTTACAGCCAATTTGAAATTTTACCATTGATACAAATATCTTCCGTGACCGGTGTTTACGGCGTTAGTTTTATAATAGTTTTTGTAGGTTTTGCCGCTGCCGGATTACTTGGCAAATGCAGAAAACGCCAAAAACTTTTATTCCTTATTTCTGCGATATTATTGTTTGGTTTAAATTTTGTATTCGGTAAAAAGGAAATTCAAAAACAACTTGATTTTGAAACGACTTACCCAAAGAAAATAAAAGTCGCTTTAATGCAACCTAATACGCATGCTTTGCTTTTGTTGGGTGCCGGGGAAGAAGCATATTCCGTAGTAGATAAACAAGCCCTTTCTATAGAAGGAAAAGGCGTTGAATTAGTTATTTGGCCGGAAACTTCCTTAGAGGGCACTTTTACATCTGAAAGAAATAAAGAGTTTTTGCAAAATATTTCACGCACTTATCAGGTTCCGCAACTTTTTGGCGGTTCTGAGGTTAAAAATGATAAATTGTACGTCGGTGCCGGTTTGTTTAATGAGGATGGCATTGCAGACAGTTATCAAAAAAATAAACTTGTTCCGTTCGGTGAATTTTTACCTTTTCAAAAAATGCTTAACGGTTTTTATCGCGATAAAGGCATAACTTCTTTAACGGGTAATTTCAGCGAGGGCGAAGATTTGGGTAAAGTGTTAAAATTACCTATAAGAGAAGTCCTCTACCCATTTGGTGTGAGTATTTGTTTTGAATCATTATTTCCTAAAATTTGGCGTTCACAAACAAGATCAGGGGCGCAATTTTTTATTAATATTTCAAATGACGGATGGTTTTTAAAGACGGCAGCCCCACTCCAACATTTAAGAATAAACGTCTTTAGAGCAGTTGAAAACCGCCGCCCGATACTTCGTGCAACCACAACCGGTTATAATGCGTGGATTGACAGTTTAGGTGCAATTCGTTTTAGATCAAGTAAACTATTTGAGCAGGAAACTGCGATTTTTGATTTTCAATTCCAAACAAGAAACAAAAAAACCATATATACAAAATACGGTGATGTTTTTGCATTGATTTGTGCATTTTTAGCGTTCTCTTTTTGGGGCGTTGCAATGGCTTTTTATATACAGGAAGCATATGGAGAGTAAGGAAATAATTACCGTTTTTGACGAGCTTACCGCAAGTTTACAAAACTTGCATAGAATTTTGCATCTTGAAGAAAAACAAAGACTTTTAGCGGAAAAAGAACAATTATCTTTAGCGCCTGATTTTTGGAATGATACAGAACGTGCCAAAAAAATATCCAAGGAAATTGATTTGCTTAAAACCGATATTTCCGCTTATCAAAATCTCTCTAAAAACTTAGAAGATAATAAAGCACTTTTTGAACTTGTCCAAGAAATGCAAGACGAAAACGAACTTAAAAATTTAGAGAATAATTTAAAAACTTTAAAGGAAGATTTTGCCCGCCTTGAATTTAAAACAAAAATGTCCGGTCCTAATGATAAATTAAATGCTATCGTTAGCATACATGCCGGTGCAGGCGGAA
>JBGVBB010000183.1:0-3227 GCA_045225155.1 Elusimicrobiaceae bacterium | reverse complement strand
ATGATGCCCATATCTTCTGCACGCATGACCAAATAGAAAAGGAAATTGAAGATTGTTTTGCTTTCGCTTTACATATTTTTAAGACTTTCGGTTTTGAAAAATATAAAGTAGAACTTTCAACTTGGGATGAACAACATCCTGAACATTATACCGGTTCTGCGGATGATTGGCATAAAGCACAAAATGCCCTTGAAAGCGTTTTAAAGAAGAATAATATACCTTTTACTTCTCACGCAGGTGAAGCGGCATTTTACGGGCCTAAAATTGATATTAAACTGATTGATGCTATCGGCAGGCCTTGGCAACTTTCCACAATTCAGTTTGACTTTAACTTGCCGGAACGTTTTGATTTAACCTATGTAGCCAAAGAAGGCAGAGAAAGACCTTTAATGGTTCACCGCGCTATGCTCGGTTCAATTGAAAGGTTCTTGGGTATTTTAATTGAGCATTACGGTGGGTTATTCCCCCTCTGGCTTGCGCCTTTACAAGCAAAGATTTTAACTTTAACCGATGCACAACTTGAAGCTGCACAAAATTTGCTCGGTAAAATGAAACAAGCCGGCCTTCGCGCCGAACTTGATGCAAGCCCGGAAAAGTTGGGTGCTAAAATACGTACCGCACATATAGAAAAAGTGCCTTATACTTTGATTATAGGTGCTAAAGAAGCGGAAACAAACACAGTTACCATCCGCTTAAGAAGCGGTAAAAATATAACTGTTTCCCAAGACGAACTTATTAAAACAATGAGTGAAGAAGCAAATACCCGCTCTTTAGAAAACTTGTTTAAATAAGGAACATTTTACGGCTTTAGTTCTTTGCTGACGAAGTCTTTTTGGTAAATTTTAGTTTTTCTTTTCCTAGAATACCGAGAGTCGCTTTGCTCCCATTCTTCTGGGTATTCGTCGTCAAAGAGAAAACTAAAATTTCCTCAAAAATACTTGCCGGGTAAGTGGTTTGGGTTCGGCCTTATAAAATTGAAAATTTTTTTCAAAACATAAAAACCCCGGGTTTTAAGCCCGGGGTTTTTGAGTGTTTTTTTGATTACTTCTTAATTATTTTTCGTGTTGAAAAGTTTCAATAACTCCTTGCCACCAAGATGTTTTTTGCGTCGGTTTATTTTCATTGTAGTAAGTATTTATAACTTTTTCAATTGCACTGTTATGATAGTAGACATAATCTTTAGCGAATTTGTACAATTCCGGTAAATTAATTGAGCTGTTTTCTGAAGCAAGTTCTTTACAAAGGTCTGCACGTTCTTCTTCCGGGAGTTGTAATATAACTTGTGCTAAATCATCAATTGCCATCCAGATAACTTGTGCTTTATATTTATCTGATTTGTCTTTTGAGTAAGTATTTACTGCATTTTGAGCTTCTAATACTTTGTTTAATTCATCATTGAGTTTCTGATCGATGGCAGAATTAACTTCATTAACTTTTTCATTTACCAATTTGATGAATTCTTGATCATATTCATTGAGTTTGACATAGTTAATGTAGTTATTAGGAACTTCTGTTTGTAAGAATTGAACAATCGGGGTTGTATCAAATGTATGAATTGTTCTCAAAGATTTAGCTAATTCATATAAATCCTTTAAATTCACTTTCTTATTATTTTGATAAGCAAAACGTACGGATTGATTTGAAAGGAATGAGATAAAACCTTCTCTTGCCGGTTGCGGGAGACTAAGTACTGATTGGGCTAAATCATCAATGGTTACAAATATTTCTTGGCCGGCAACTTCTTCTGTTCTCTTAATCAAGGATTTATCTTTCATTAAATCTATGAAAGCGTTAAAATCATTAGTAAGTCTTTCATATTTAGCTGCGATTACTGCATCGTTTTGAGTTTGTTGTTCTTGTGTGATTTCCTGTTGAACGGATGCTTTAACTTCCTTAGCTAATTCTTCGTCAATGTTGTAAGCGAGTTCCTGCGCCATTAACGGAATGGCGGAAATGGCAATAATTGCCAAGGTTGCTGCTAGATTTTTATTTTTCATTTTATTCTCCTTAGTATAGGCTCTTAAATTACTCAGCGTTGTTGCTGCCTTATCTACAAATATTTTATGAGTTATTGTTTTGTTCCACAAGGGAATTAAGACCTAAATTTAAACATACTTTGGGCCTAGATCAAAATAGGACTTTTGGGGAATTTACCGTCTGCCAAAACGCCTTTCCCTTTGTGTGAAAGCGGATATCGCTTTTTGGAGGTCCCCTCCTTTAAAATCAGGCCAGAGGGTTTTTGTAAAATAAAACTCGCTGTATGCCGCTTGCCAAAGCAAAAAATTTGATAGACGTTCTTCCCCGGAGGTTCTTATAATAAGGTCCGGTGCCGGTAAATTTTGATATAAATTTTTTTCAATATCACTTTCGGTAATTTTTGTTTTGCCTTGTGTTAAAAGTTTATTTACTGCGTCGGTAATTTCTTGTTTCGCACCGTAATTTAAGCATAGATTTAAAGTTAATTTCTTTTTACCTTTGGTTGCTTGAATAACTTCATCAAGTTTAGCCAAAATTTTGCTTGGTAGGCCTTTCCTGCGGCCGCTGAAAACAAGTTTTACATCTTTATATTTTTCTTCTGTAAATTTGCTTAGAGTATCGGCAAGCAGTTGCATTAAATAGGTAACTTCGGTTTTGGGGCGCGCCCAATTTTCCGTAGAAAATGCATATAAACTTAAAACACTAATATTTTCTTTTAAAGCGGTTTGTACTACGGCTTCAACGGAGTTTGCCCCCTCTTTATGCCCTTCTTTACGCGGAAGATTTTTGAGTTTGGCCCAACGGCCGTTACCGTCCATAATTATAGCGATATGTTTTGGCTTATTCATATATAAATTTTAGCAAATTTATAAGGTCAGTTTGCATCTTCCATTTTTTGTCGGCGGCATCTTTTTGGTAAATTTTGATTTTTCAGTTCCTAAAGTACCGAGAGTCGCTACGCTTCCATTCTTCTTGGTACTTGTCGTCACAGTAAAAATCAGAATTTGCTCAAAAATACTTGCCGAGTATGAGTTGCCGGCTTAGATAAAAAAATCCAATTTTGCACGTTTTTAAACCGCAAAAAAGAAAACTAAAAAAATATACCAACAAAAATATCAGATAATATTAAAAGGAAGAAACCTTTTTCAAATCCTGTACTGGGCAATAAAAATTGCCCAGTACAGAGGGATTTGGCTTCCGTCAAATTCCTGACGGAATTTGCTCTAGCCCTGGCTCGCGGTACTCGCCTT
>JBGVBB010000182.1:0-3416 GCA_045225155.1 Elusimicrobiaceae bacterium | reverse complement strand
TTGCGGGTTTGCGCGGCCTGTTCTTAATGAACCGAGATCGCGTTTCAATTTTTGCGGCACTTCCGCCATTTCGTTTTTTGCATTTGTTATAATTTCGTTTACTGTCATAATACCTCTTAATATATCGTTGTTCCAATATTTTTGCCGCTGACGGCAAGTTTGATATTTCCTTTTTTATGTAAATTAAAAACTTTTAAAGGTAATTTATTTTCCAGGCACAAAGCCAAGGCGGCTGTGTCCATAAACTCAAGGCCTTTTTTAATTGCATCCGCGTAAGTAATTTTTGTGATGAGTTTTGCCTTCGGGTTTTTGCGTGGGTCGCTGTCATAAACCCCATCAACTTGTGTTGCTTTTAAAAGGATGTCTGCCTTAATTTCGGATGCGCGTAAAGCGGCACCTGTATCTGTTGTAAAGAACGGGCTGCCTGTTCCTCCGGCAAAGATTACGACACGGCCTTTTTCGAGGTGGCGTATTGCACGGCGTCTTATAAACGGTTCGGCAAGTTTATCAATATTTATTGCGGTCATAACGCGTGTGGGGACATTGATTTCTTCCAAAGCGGACTGTAATGCAAGGGCATTAATTATAGTTGCAAGCATGCCCATATTATCTGAATTTATACGGTCAATAATACCGCCGCCGTCACGCACGCCGCGCCAAATATTGCCACCGCCGATAACTATGGCAAGTTGGCATTTTGTGGTAAGCGCACTTTTAATTTCGTTGGCGATATCTTTTAAGCACACAGGGGTGAGGCCGCGTGTTTTTTCCGCCGCAAGGGCTTCGCCCGAGAGTTTTAGTAAGATTCTTTTTGGCATAGTGTCTCCTTATCCTTTATATAATACAATATTTTGCCTAAAGTGTGTAAAATGTTAAAATATAACTATAGTTAGTCGTATCAAAAAAGGAGCAAATATGTTTGAGTTTTTGTATATCGTAATACTAACAATTACTTTTTTTGTTTTTGGATTTGGCGGAATAGCAGTTTATTCGTCGTTAGAAATATTAAGATTTCTTTTAGTGATATTTAGAAAAAAGCAAATATTTTGCAGCGGTTTTAATTTTTTGATGAGTTCCATTTTTCTTGTATATATGGATATTTTATTTGTTATAATTTGGGGTGCTTCGCGATTTGGACATAAAAAAAATACATTAGGAGATTGGCTTATAGGAATTTTATTTTTCCTAACTCCTTTTATATTAAATATTATGTCTGTTTTGAAAGTGTATACAGGTATCAAAAAAATAGAGTATAATAAAAAAATGATGTTAAGACATTTTGTGTTCGCATTGGTATGTGCCATTGTAAGTTTTTTGATCCCGTTTCCGATTATTTATTATTGGTATTATTAATTATGACCTTGATTGATTTTGATAAAGCGAAAATTGCGGCAGACGCCCGAATAATGCTTGTCGGCATTGATGAAGCCGGCCGTGGGCCATTAGCCGGGCCTGTAACCGCTTGCGCTTGTTATATTCCGCCGGAACTTTATACACATCCCATAATGTCAAAAATAAATGACAGTAAAAAATTAACACCGCAAAAAAGGGAAATGATTTTTGAAGAACTTATAACACTACCGATAATTTATTGCACAGGTTATGCAAGTGCGGAAGAAATTGATAAATTAAATATTTTGCAGGCAACTTTCCTTGCCATGCGTCGTGGTCTTGCAAAATTTAAAAATAAAAATGTTTCGGTTTTAATTGACGGTAATAAAACAATTCCCAATTTAACCGTTCCGCAAAAAGCAATAGTGAAAGGCGACGGTACTTCTTTATGTATTGCCGCAGCAAGCATTATTGCCAAAGTAAGCCGTGATAAATTTATGGACATCAGCGCCAAAATTTACCCAAATTATAAATTTGAAGAACATAAAGGTTACGGCACAAAATTGCATACGGATTTGATTGATAAATACGGCCCTTGCCCCTTGCACCGCAAAACCTTTGAGCCGATTTACAGTAAATTTTACGGCCTTTTTGCCGACTGTAATTTTGCAAAAGCGGGGGCAAAATAATGTTCAGTTTTTTGCGCCGTCAAGGTAATATTGCCGAAGACCAAGCCGCCCAATACTTAAAAGAAAAAGGTTATAAAATTCTTGCACGCAACTTTGCCGGAAAAACAGGGGAAATTGATATTATTGCCCAAGATAAACAAAACACAATAATTTTTGTAGAAGTAAAACAACGCAAAACAAATTTATTCGGCGGCGGCCTTGCGGCGGTAAACAAAGCCAAGCAAAGGCGTATTACACTTACGGCAGCCTCATATATCAAAAAAACAAAAATTTCCTACACCGCCTTAAGGTTTGATATAATAACAATAACAGCCGGTGTTTTGCAACATTATGAAAATGCCTTTACGATTAACAATTTAACGATATAGGAGAAATTATGAGCCAACTTAAACAAGTACAAGAAGCCGTAAAATTTATCAACAAAAAAACCAAAAATTTTAAGCCGGAAATTTTAATTATTACCGGTAGCGGTATGGCAGGATCATTGCCTGAAGTAGAAAAGAAAATTGTTGTTCCCTATTCCACAATTCCTAATTTTTTAAAAAGTACTGTTCAAGGTCATCCCGGTAATTTAATTTTTGGAACTTATAAAGGCAAAAAACTTGTTATCATGCACGGGCGTTTTCATTACTACGAAGGTTATGATATGAAGGACCTTGCTCTTTCAATCAGAACTGCCGCTTTTTTGGGTGCAAAAACAATGCTTGTTTCCGCTGCAGTAGGCTCATTAAACGCTAAATTACCCGTAGGTGCTTTATGTGTTTTGAAAGATCATATAAATTTTATGGCAAATAATCCTTTAATCGGTAATTATGATCCGGCATTCGGCCCTATGTTTATTGATTTAACTTGCGCTTATGATAAAAATCTCCGCAAAACAACTTTGCAAATCGCAAAGAAATTAAAAATTAAAGCGGGCGAAGGCGTTTATTTCGCCGCTACAGGTCCGAATTTCGAAACCCCTTCGGAAATCAAAGCATTTAGAATTTTGGGTGCGGATGTCGTCGGTATGTCCACCGTACCGGAAGTGCTTTGTGCAAAACAACTCGGCCTTAAAGTTTGCGGCCTTACTTGGGTTGTAAATATGGGTTGCGGTATTTCAAAAACACCGATTTCGCACGAAGACACTATTAAAGAAACTAAAAAAATTGAAGGCAGTTTTAAACGCGTTTTGGAACGTTTAATACCGCTTTGTTAGACGGTTTTATCAGGCAAATTTATGGCTAGTAAAGTAAAACGGCTCGGTAAAGAAACACTTATTTACGGCACTTCCACCATCTTGGCAAGGATGCTGAATTTCTTTTTGGTGCCGTTTTACACTTATTATTTAATAACATCAGATTACGGCGTAATCGCTACCGTTTTTGCCTTTATGGCTTTGTTTAACATCATTTA
>JBGVBB010000181.1:0-8208 GCA_045225155.1 Elusimicrobiaceae bacterium | reverse complement strand
ACATACTTGTTACATTTGAGTAATCAATATTCGGTAACTGTTCTAAACTTTGGTTATTGGCAAATGCTTTTTCACATTTTGTCGGCACAATAGTAACATTACTCAAACTAATCTTTTTTAGTTTCGTTGCGTTAGC
Source organism: Elusimicrobiaceae bacterium (assembly GCA_045225155.1). GTDB lineage: Bacteria > Elusimicrobiota > Elusimicrobia > Elusimicrobiales > Elusimicrobiaceae > Proelusimicrobium. Next base: position 8,072 of record JBGVBB010000181.1, on the reverse strand, counting down.
GGTAAAGTTATTAAATGCGTTTGTTATCGTACCGTTTTTTAATTTAATTTGCTCTAAATTCGCCGTTGTTAAAATATTAAATGAACTGTCTGCAGCGGTGCTTGAATTAGTTAAATCAAAAGTGCAAAGATATTCAACATTTGCACCGTATTGCATTAAGTCCCCGCCTTGCCCTAATCTCAAAAGTTTGTTAATTTTTAAGGTGTTATTTTTGGCGGTAATCGCAAGCAATACAGGATTGTAATAACTGTTATAAGATGCAAAAGCGACATCCAAACTGATTGTTTCTGTTGTGCAGAAATTCGCCCATAATACACCTTGTTGTTCCCTTCCGCTACCTGCTACCCTACGGCATTGGAACAAGGTTATATCGCTTGTGCTTTGGGGGTAAATATCAATTATGTGTGCTTTTGTTGCTCCGCTTGGGTAATCTATCGCATAACCTGTGTTAGGCCAATCTGCCTTATTCATAGAAAATTGGGCATCACTTGCGTAATCTTGGTAATGCGTACCGTCAATATCAACCGAATAACCTCCTGTACAAATTACTTTAAAACCTAAATTATATCTGTTATCGGCAAGCAAATAGATATGTCCGTCTTGTGCGTTTTCCCTAATATCAGGCCAACTTTCCGGCTTGTTTTGCCAATCTTCTGATTTAGATAAATCGTTTTTGACAAGTAAGTTTTTTAACAAACTACCCCTTACAAGACTCTTAAGAAGGTATTTTTGCATAGTACCCCCTTATTGAACGGAAATTTTTAAATCGCTTGAAGTTACGCCTGTTAAATCTACTTTTATAAACAAATTCGCGAAATTTAAAAATATTGCTTTTTCCGCTTCAATGGCAACTTCATTACCGTCCGCATCATATAATGGATAGAAATTAATACCGTCTTGGGAAATTGTTAGTTTCGGGGTCCCTGTAAAAGTACCTGTAGCGATTATACTACAACAATCGGCTATGCCCGTATGCAAGGCAGAATCTTTTAAATTTATTGTTTTATTTATCGGTGTGGTTTGGGATAAGTCCGTAATTATCATAAAAACTCCTTATGAATATCAGACGTTCTCCCGCCACTAATATAGCAAATTAAGCACTTAAATATCAATATTCTTCCGGTTTAATTAAAATCCTTTTTATATTTTGCGATGAAGATGGCCCTTGTTCCAAACAAAACAGTCTCGGTAATACTGCGTGATATGGCGATACCCGGCAAAGAAAATATACCAAATAAAATTAAAATCACAAGCCCTATACATTGTGTACAGGCCGATATAACAGTGGTTAAGGTAGTTTGCCTGATTTTACCTATTGCCCCAAGCGTAGGCCAACCGCAAAGCATAGCAGGAAATGCAAAAAACAAAACAGGCAACATCATTCGGAAAATGGGTACTGCCGTTGTGTACTTATCACCGGCTGCTACACGCACTATCCAAGGGGCAAAGAAATAACAAGCGGTACATCCGGCAATTACTATAGGCATAAAAATCAATAATAATTTTTTGATAAGACCGAGTTTTTTATTTTTCATCATTTCAGGATAAACTCCGTCAATAATCGGGCTATAGCAAAGTTGCATAACAGCAATTAATTGCAAAGCAACGGCCCATATTGCGATATCTGCTTCTGACAAGAAAATACCTATCAATAATGTGTTCAATGCCCCAAATGCCGTAGTGGCAACATTGGAAGCAAAATATTCAGCTGATTCTTTTATATAATCCCAAGCTCTTTTTATAGACGGGATTATCAAATCAACATGATATTTTTTTAGTTGGAAATATATCAAAATCAACACAATAAACGAACTTAAAATATCTAAAATAGGAATAAGCAATAAATCTTTATCGGAATGAACGAAAATAAAAGTTAAAGCAGTGGAAATACCTTTCATCACAACAAAGCGAATAGTGATTTCATGCATTTTTTCAAGCCCGCGGAAAAGATAATCCGTCATAAAGCATGACAAAAACACCGCTATATAAGACAACCATGTAAAAAGCATATTTTGCCTTAATAAAGGTATGGCAAAACTTAAAATAGTAACAATTAATGTGCCAAAAATACCGAGTAAAACACGGGCAAATATTGTATCACTTACAATTTGATTAATAACTTTAGGATTTTCAGCTCTTACAATATTTTTTGTAGCAGATAACATAAAACCGAAATCCACCCAAATTTGCAAATAACTCATTGCCGCTTTAACATAAGCCATTAAGGCAAACCCGTCAACAGATAATACACGTGTTAAATACGGAAATGTTAAAAACGGAAATAATATCTTTGCCGCATTTAACAAGTATAGCATTGAAGTGTTTTTTATAAATTTAGTTTTTGTCATAAATAATTAATATTGCCAAAAAAACGAGTAAACAATCCCCTTTTGTTCCCACGACCATAAAACCACAGCACCGTAAGAAACCAAACATAACAATACCAGTAATGATACTAATCCTTTTAAAGATTTATTACGAATTTGATTTAACATATTAGGTATTGTAATAATATTAAAAAAGTAAAAATAATAAACTATACGTTCCGCCATATATGCCTTTAAAGAAATCAAAGCACCGGCAGCGGAAATGCATGCGCATATCGTTAAAAAACTAAACGGAAGAGTATTTTTTATGCCGGGCAAAATGTTTCCTTTTTTATAGAAAACCAAGCAAGACAAGGCTATGGTCATATTAAGCACAAGCCTTATAATAACCGATAAATGCCCTTGCTCCGCTTCCCTTGTAATATAACCGGCATAACTTCCACCGAAGCTCGTATACAAATAACTAAACTGATCAAAAAAGACAAACACAATTATTGAACCTACAGTTATAAGAAAAATATTTTTAAGATTAATCTTCATATTATACAGCCAATAAAAGGAAAGACATATTATTGCCGATTTATGAAATAAACAAGCAAACAAAGTGGCCAAAATAAATTTTAACAACTGCCGTTTTTGTATAAGCGGAAAAGAAATAAAAATAATCGCAAGTGCCAAAAATTGCCTTATTCCGTTTAAGGAATTAAAAATATACATTAAACAAATATAAGATAATACAGATAATATCACATTCGCACTGTAGCGATAAATAAATACGGCAATACCGATGAAAACCAACAGGGCCAAAACGCCAAACAAAATGTACGGTTCTGTTCCCAGAAAACGAATAAAATTATTTAACAGACAGTACCCTCGCTCTACATAGCATAGCGAAGGATAATAAAACATTTCTAAATAACCGAAATCATCTGTTACAAATGTAGGTGCACGCAAAGAAACCAAAAACCACAATTCAACAAAACTAAATAGTAAAAATATCTTTCTCTTAAAAATATTTTCATGTATCTTGCAAAAAATTCCTTGTAGAATTATTATTAGAATTAAAATACAATACCCTATTATCATATATTACTTTATATTTTCAATTTCTCTGTAAATCCTTTCGCAATTTTGTGTGTCATATAGAGGAAAATATTTCTTATGTGCCCGTAAAAATTTTTCACTTACTTTGAATCCGGCTTTTATATTTTGTTCCAAAGCTATAAGTAATTTATCCAAAGAAATGTATCTTATGCCAAACGGATTATTCCCGTAATCAAAATATCCCTTAGCATACTGGCGGGCACGAAATTCTTGTGTGTCAAATTGATAAAATAATACTGGCTTTTTCATATATACGACATCAAAGAAAACGCTAGAATAATCTGTTATCAACAAAGAACATCTTCTTAACAAATCCTGCACATCAAAGTCTTTTTGATGTGCTAGGACAATACGATCGGATTTCGTTTTAAATAAATCCAAATACGGTTGCATATTGCGATGGGGATAAAATAATAAATGAAGATTATTATCTTCTAAAATTTTATGTAATTGAGAAGAATTTAAAAATTCTTGCCAGGATTTAAAATAAAATGATTTATTTACTATTTCCAATTTTCCGTCTTTATTATTTGACTTCAGACAAAACCAATTACGCCAAGTAGGCATAACTAAAATTAATTTCCGATCCCTTATATCTTCATGTAAAAAATCAAACCTCGCTAAACCAGACAGCTTTAAAGATTTTTTAGGATAACCGAAATTATTACTTACGAAATCATATTCGGGCTTCGCTCCGCACAGGAACAAAGCAAATCTAGTATTTTGATAGTACAACCAAGGCATATCATCTTTTATAATACCATGTTGTAAAAATATTCTACTGTTTTTTAATAATCCGCTAATCTCTAACAGATAGCAAACCGCAGCATTCGGTTTCCCCCCTTTTTGAGAACTGATATTATGTTTGGCAGTTAAGTAATAGAGCCAATGTTTAAATGTACCATAAGAAATAACTGACCCTAATGCCGACACTTTACCATAATCCGGTGATTTTTTATCTATTGCATAATAGACCTTCTGTTCCGGATGTTTGGTTTTAATATATTTGAAAAGAGCAAACCCATTATCTCTGGCTTCCATTTTATCTTCACATATTAACCAAAAATTTTTATGTTTTAGTTTAAAAATATAAGAACAAGGAAAAGCAATTATAAAAAGAAACAAATGCCCTAAATCACTTAAAGAAACATCTTTAAACTTCTTTTTAAAAGTTACAAAATTAATCATAAATCATCTAAGTGCCTTCTTATAGAAATAACTTCGCAACCAATTCGGCATCAAAACTTGTACTATAAAACGAACGGATAAAGTATAAACATAATCCATAAAATTTATTAAGCCGAGTTTTCTCATTTCATCAAATAAGCGTTTATTTACGCAAAAATAAGCCCAACCGCCACGCCTTTTATACATATCTTTACCGACGCGTACATCTACCAAAATATCGGCAATATTTGCCATTTCATAGCCTTTGGCTATCATACGTACCCATAAGTAATAATCTTCCATCAAATAAAAAGATTGATAATTCCCGGCATCTAAAACCTTACTTTTTTTAAACATTACACTAACATGATTAAATGGACTGCGAGTTTTTATACGTTTTTTTATTTCCTTATCTGTTAAAGGAACTTTACGAATGGCAACAGTTTGCAAAGTATCTCCATCCATCTCCTGAATCCAAGCACCTATAATTACTACGTTTGGATGTCCTGCAAAATAAGCAAGTTGTTTTTCAAAACGGTCTTTACGGCAAATATCATCTGCATCCATCAAGGCAATTAATTCATATTTGCATTTAGGAACGCCGTAAGCAAGTGCTGCACCATGCCCTACATTAGTCGGCTGTGACAAAATACGCACTATCTTATTTTGAGAGGCTTCATCTAAAATTTTTTGTATTTCTTCCGGGATAGGCCCATCAACCATTATGACAAATTCATTGGGGCAAACGGTATTTTCCAAAACACTGTTTATGGCTTGTTTAAGCCAAAGCGGATTATCTTTATAATAAACAGTCAACAAAACTGAAAATTTTTGTTCCATAAACACTAATTAAATTTGTCCGTAATATACTTAATTATATCAAAATAATACTATACAGAAATTCTGCGGGGATATTGCGTATTTTGGCAGCATTGCTCAATATTTGATAAAATATAAATAGAAGTTTAGAAGATTTACGCAGTTGAATGTCTCGTTCGTCTAGTGGTCCAGGACGCCGCCCTCTCAAGGCGGAGATCACGGGTTCAAATCCCGTACGAGACGTTTTTTTCTTTGAAAAACTACCTAACTTTAACGTGGTAATCGTATTTGGAAAGTCTGTAACTTATTATGCAGGCAATAATCAGCATCAAAGTACCTAAAATCAAAAAGGTATTTGCAACGCCGACTGCCCCTGCTAAAGACCCAGCAAAAAAACTGCTAAAAGAGTTTGTGCCGGCATAACATAAACTGTTAATGCTCATCACGCGCCCGCGTTTTGAATTTGCAATAACCGACTGCAAAAGCATATTCTCCGTAGAAGTAAAACTTGACATTCCAAGCCCGGCAAAAAACATCAAAATCAAAGTCAAAGTAACACTGTGAAATACACTAATAAAAATATATGCAAGGCAAATTGTTGCGCAACCGCCAAACAAAATGCGGCGCATCCAATTAACACTTGTTTTTGTGGCAAGCAATAAAGATGCAAGCAAAGAGCCGACACCCACCGCCCCCAAAACAAAGCCCAAAGTATCGGCATTACCGTTTAACACTTTACTGACATAAACCGGCATAAGCATCGGGTAAGCAAGCATTAGCAAACAAAAAATTGCAAAATAAAGTTGCAACAGTGAAATTTGATGATGTTTTATAACATAACTGAACCCGGTTTTTAAACTGTGGAACATACTGTCATTTTTGACTTCTTCCGGCTTTTCGTCTGTAATTTGCATTTTTGAAACTAAATAAATATTTGGCAGTATCAACAAAAAGTTTATAAAAAAGCAAATTGTAATATTTGTATAAGCAATCAGCATACCGCCGATAGCAGGCCCGATAAAACGTGCCAAATTAAAGCAAGCAGAGTTTAAGGAAATTGCATTTGGCAAATCTTTAATATCATCTACAAGCAAAACAAAAGTGGACTGCCTTAAAGGGGCATCTATTGCCGCAATACTGTTTAAAAATAAACCGCATACGACGATAGACCAAATTTTAATATTCCCGGTTATTGTAAAAAGTGTGATTAAAAGTGCCTGCAAAGCAAATAAAACTTGCACCATTAAAAGCAATTTTTGGCGGTTAAATTTATCAACAATTACGCCTGCAAAAGGTGTGATTATGAAAAGCGGTGCGGCGGTAAAACACATAATTGTACCCATCGCAAAAGGCGATTTGGTTATATCGTAAACAAGCCAAGCGATAGCGATATTTTGTATCCAAATCCCGATTTGTGAGACGGCAAGCCCTGGGAAAAACAAACGAAAGTTCCGGTACTTGAATGCCCGGAACATTAACTTAAATTCGTGCATACATATATTTTAGCATTAATAAAGGAGGTGTGAAGTTAATGCTTTTTGCTAGCGGCGTCTTTTGGGCTAATTTAAATTTTTCTTCTCCTAGAGTACCGCGAGTCGCTACGCTCCCATACTTCTTTGTACTCGTCGTCAAAGAAAATTTGAAATTATCTCCAAAATACTTGCCAGGTGTGTGTGCACGTGGTGCAGCTTTATTTAAATCTACTGCGCGATACGCAGACACGCTCGCACGCTACAGTTTTGCGTTCTAAAATTTTACATTAAAAAATCATTAATTCAACTATATTAAAATATTTGATTCCTTCTATTAAAGAATTCATTAATCTTTTCAGCCACATTTTCATACACCGTTCTTCTACAATAACCGCAAGGTTCATTAATACCTTTGGCTTTTATAGTGAAGACGACTTCATTAGTTTCTAAATCAGTAATTTCAACAAAAAGTTGATATACTTGAGAAGGAGCACCAGTAAGGCACACAAAATCAGGATAATAATTATCAGAAATAGAGACCAACAATTTACTTTTAGTAACAACATTTGTATTTGTAACTACTTTATGAGTAGATTTTACATTATCAGAGGTTTCTTGAATTTCTTCATAAAAAGATTGATTTCGCGTATTATATTTAAGGACTTTGATTCCATATTCCATTAAAGCCATCCTTAATTCTGAATAATGAATACCACTGCCTTCATAAGATAAAGTTCTCTCTTGTGGTGTATAGGTATTATCTAATACACGAAGTTTGGCGCTATTAAAACAACAACCAATAAAAAATAATGGTATTAACAAAAATATTTTTTTCATTTTTCTACCTCATTTAATTTTTTAGATGATTTTATTTTTCTATACAGTTTATAACTGCCCCAACATAAACCACCTGCCAATATCGGAACAGCGGCGACAACTAAAATTCCTGTTGCCATACTTCCACCTCCTAATGTCGCTAATGTCCCTGTCATAGTGGATGCACTAGCACCGTGAACTAAGGTTGCAACACTTCCAACTCCACCACTTACACCGGTACCAGCTACTACTATTTCTTTCGTTTTCTCTTTCATTTTGTTTCTCCTAGTTTAACTGTTTTAAGAAGCAAAAAACGGCTGTGTTAAGAGTTACCAACGCTCAACACAGCCGCCAGCCCCATACCAAT
>JBGVBB010000180.1:0-7028 GCA_045225155.1 Elusimicrobiaceae bacterium | reverse complement strand
AAGAGCGCTTGAAAACGATTTTAAAGAGCAAAAAAATATTGGGTTCAAACCCAACACCTATATTATAACAAATTTTTTAAAAGGTGTCCAGCATTTTATTTTGGTTGTTTTCAAACCGGGCGGAAAACCTGAAAAACCTAACACAAATATTATAGCAAATTTTTATATGTTTAGGAAATCCCCGTCATAAGGTGCAAATGTTTTTGTAAAGTAAACACTTGCAGCAACTAGTGCTTCATCACGTTTTTCAAGTGTATCATAATCATCTGCTTTAAAATGAATTAATGCTAAAAGTTTTGCTTTTGCTTCCGCTGCTGCCTGTGCTGCTTGCTCCGGTGTTAAATGATGATTGCCCATCGGTTTAGACGGTAAAAACGAACATTCGGTGATCATTAAATCAGCATTTTCCGAAAGTTTTAATAAGTTTTCGCAAGGGCCTGTGTCTAGTGCAAAAGTTAAAATTTTTTCTTCTGCTGATATACGAAAGCCAACGGTTTTTACCGGGTGAACAAGCGGTAAATACTCGAGTTTAAAAGGTAAATTTTTTGCTTTGGAAAGCGGTACAATTTCCGTCGGCATTTTTAAATCCTTCGGCGCGGGCATATAAGGCAGGCGCATAATATTTTGCAGATCAAGCATTGATGAATCTTCCACCAAAATTTTCATACCTTGTTTGAATTTAAAAAGCGGTAAAACTTGAAGTCCTTCAATATGATCCATATGTACATGGGTTAGAAGTAAAAATATGGGTTTATCTTCCTTAATTAAATCATGTGTTTTATAAAAACCGCCGCCGGCATCTAAAATAATGTAGGCGTCTTTTGTTTCTGCCATTACACAGGTGGAGTGGCCTGTGTGGGTGCTGAACCAACCGTTAGTTCCCAAAAAAGTTATTTTCATAGTTACCTCAAATATGTATATTCTACAACTTTATATTTTTGCCGTCAAAGTCTTTTTGGTAAATTTTGATTTTTATTTTCCTAGAGTACCGCAAACTCACTCCGTTCGTTTTACTTCTTGGTACACGTCGTCAAAGAAAAAATCAAAATTTTCTCAAAAATACTTGCCGGGTTTATGCACACTTTTTAAAATCTCACAAATATTTTGCAAAATTTTTTGTTAAAAAATAAAACCCCAAAGTAAAAACTTTGGAGTTTTATTTTTAAATATTTTATCAACTATTCACCTAAAATTTCTTTGGGAGTATTGATAATTGCTTTTCTTAAGAAAGGTTTTTTGATTAATTCTTTCTTTAAAGATTCATCGCGAAGTTTATTCCTGTACTTAATACTTTCAAAAGAATAATGGAACTTTGTGTGTATATCATAAGTACCGTTGCAAATTGCGGCAACGTCTTCCGCAAAAACCGCTTCTTCATCAGTCGGAATTACAAAAACTTTTACTTTGGAATCTTCCGCGGAAATTAAACTTTCCGCATTTCTTGTCATGGCGGCAAAGTTGCGTTCTTTATCAACTTTTATACCGAGATATTCAAGCCCTTCCAAAGATTTTTGCCTGTAAACAGGCCCGCGTTCGCCGACACCTGCGGTAAACACAACGGCATCAAGTTTGCCTTCTAAGGAAGCGGAATATGCACCGATATATTTTTTAATGCGGTAGGCTTCCATTTCAATGGCAAGTTTGCAACGTTCGTCGCCCTTCTCGGCATTGATTTCAACGTCGCGCCTATCTTGATATTTACCTGTTATACCCAGAACGCCTGATTTTTTATTTAAAATTTTGTACATTTCGGCAGGCGGTATATTTTCGCGTTCCATCATTTGGAAAGCAACTGATGCATCAAAGTCCCCGCAGCGTGTACCCATTACTAAACCTTCAAGCGGTGTTAAACCCATAGATGTATCAAAAGAAAGACCGTTTTTAACTGCGTTCATGCTTGAACCGTTACCGATATGGCAAATAATTAAATTGCAATCAAACGGATTTTTGCCGAGTAATGCAGCAGCACGTTTTGCATTATACAAATAAGATGTACCATGTGCGCCGTATCTGCGCATTTGATATTTTGTATACCATTCGTAAGGAAGTGCATACATATATGAACTTGCCGGCATGGCTTGGTGCCAAGCGGTATCGGCAATAACGACATGTTTAATATTGGGCATTACGGAAATTGCGGCTTCCATGCCCATAACATTTGCCGGGTTATGTAAAGGTGCAAGTTGTGCAATTTCTTTTAAATAGGCAATAATTTCCGGTGTAATAATTTCAGATTTAGCAAGTTTACCGCCGTGAACTACGCGGTGGCCCACTGCACTGATAACCGACATATCTTTAATAACACCGATTTTGGGATCAGTCAAAGAACTTAAAACCTTTTCAATACCCACTTTAAAATCAGGGCAATTAAAGGTAACTTCATATTTTTCTTTGCCGGGGGCTTCTTGTGTCATTTGTGCATCTTGGTAGCCGACGCGTTCAATAAGCCCGACAGCAATATTCATTTTTTGGTCCCAATCAAAAAGATTGTATTTTATAGAAGAACTTCCGCAATTTAAGGATAAAATAATCATTTTAGATCTCCGTTTTATAGTATATATGTATATTTTACAATATTTGAGGAAGGTATAGCAGATTTTCTATTTTAATTGTATAATATAAATATGAAACTCAGTAACACAGCAATTCAAATAGGTGATTCACCTACACTTAAATTAAATGCAAAAGTTGCAGCATTAAGGAAAGAAGGCAAACCAATTGTCCACTTAGGTGGCGGCGAACCGGAATTCCCTGCCCCTATTGCTGCCGTTGAGGCTTTAGTAAAAAAAGCACAAAGCCGCAAAATTAAATATTCGCCTGCATCAGGTACACCGGAACTTAAAAAGGCCGTTTGCAAATTTACCAAAGATGTTTACGGTATAGATGTAGAAAATAAAAATGTAATTATTTCAGTCGGTGCAAAACAGGCAATTTATGATTTTTTACTTTGTACGGTTAACCGAGGGGATGAAGTTATATACCCCGTTCCCTATTGGGTAAGTTACCCGGAAATGATTAAACTTGTGGGTGGCGTTCCTGTTGAAGTTCGCCCTACACAAGGTCTTCAAATTACTTTGGAAGATTTACTTAAAAAAGTTACTTCAAAAACCAAAGCAATTATGCTTAATACACCAAATAACCCCAGCGGTTTAATGTACCCGGAGGCTTTTATTAAAGGTGTTGTTGAATTTTGCGAACAAAAAAATATTTGGCTTTTAACGGATGATATTTATAACCGCCTCGTTTTTGATAATAACACATATTTAAGCCCGTTTAAATATGCCAAAAATCCGCAAAATATTTTGGCGGTTAACGGTGTATCAAAAGTATACGGTTTAACAGGGCTTCGTATCGGCTGGGGTGTTTCCTACAATACAGAACTTATTGCCGCCATGGGCCGTATGCAAGCGCAAACAACTTCTTGTAACAGTTCTCTTTGCGAAGCCGGTGCCTTGGGCGCTTTGGAAGGCGATCAAGGTGTTATTGAAGAACTCCGTAAAAATTTAGAACATAACAGAGATGTTTTGCTTGGCGAACTTGCAAAAATTAAAGATATTGAAGTTTTTACTCCGCAAGGAACATTTTATTCCTTTGTAAATATTTCAAAATACAACAAAAGTTCAATGGCTTTTGCCGAATTTTTGCTTGATAAAGTTTTATTATCTGTAGTACCGGGTGCAAACTTTGGGGTGGACGGTTATGTCCGCATCAGTTATTGCGCCAGCGAAGAAAATATTCGTGAAGGTTTAAGGCGCTTAATCTGGGCTTTAGATAAAAATGCCACTGATCCTATAAAGATCGGTGATAAATTAGTTAAAAAGGATTGGTAAGTATGAAAAAGATTAATGCATGTGCTTATGAAAGCAAATATGGTTTAGATAATATCGGTATCAAAACAAATAAAACCGTATATTGGAACTTAACTACCGAAGAATTATATGAAATGGCCCTTGCAAAAGGCGAAGGCAATATAACCTGCGGCGGTGCGTTTTGTACGGAAACAGGTAAATTAACAGGCCGTGCACCCAATGACAGATTTTTTGTCAAAACACCTGAAGTGGCAGATAAAATTTGGTGGAATAAAGGTAATAAACCAATAGAAGAAAAATATTTTGATATTCTTTTCGGAAAGGCCCAAAAATATATGGAAAATATTGACCTTTTTGTACGTGATGCTTATGTCGGTTCGGCAGAAGCTTCAAGAATGCCGATCCGCGTAGTTTCAGAATATGCATGGCATAATATTTTTGCCCGCAATATGTTTATTCAACCTAAACCGGAAGAAAGGCAAAATATTATTCCGCAATTTACCGTTGTATTTTTACCCGGTTTAAAAGCAGATCCAGCAACCGACGGTACAGAAAGTGAAACCGCAATCTTAATTAACTTTAACAAGAAAATTGTTTTAATTGCCGGTACCGCTTATGCAGGTGAAAGCAAAAAAGCAATTTTTACCGTCATGAACTATATGCTCCCGCAAAGGGGTATTATGACAATGCACTGTTCAGCTAACGTCGGTAAAAATAATGACAGTGCTTTGTTTTTCGGTCTTTCCGGTACAGGTAAAACCACATTATCCGCTGATGTAAACCGCGGTCTTATCGGCGACGATGAACACGGCTGGGATGATGACGGTGTATTCAATTTTGAAGGCGGTTGCTATGCAAAAGTTATTAAACTTTCCGCAGAAGCAGAACCGCAAATTTATGCAACTACGCACCGCTTCGGTACTATCTTGGAAAATGTCGTATTTGATGAAAACACCCGTTGTTTAGACCTTGACAGTGCCGCTTTAACAGAAAACACCCGCGCTTCTTATCCGCTTACCTATATTGACAACGCAGTTCCTTCAGAACGCGGTCCACACCCGAAGAACATCATCTTCCTCACCTATGATGCTTTCGGTGTATTACCCCCGATTTCTAAGCTTTCAAAAGAACAAGCAATGTACCACTTTATCAGCGGTTATACCGCAAAAGTGGCCGGAACTGAAAAAGGCATAAAAGAACCGCAAACAACTTTCAGCACATGCTTCGGTGGGCCTTTTATGGCACTTCACCCTTCCAAATATGCTGAACTTTTAAAGCAAAAAATTGAAAAACACAACGCAAACTGCTGGCTCGTTAACACGGGTTTAGTAGGGGGCCCCTACGGTATTGGCAAACGCATAAGTATTAAATATACCCGTGCGCTTTTAAATGCCGCCTTAGACGGTAAACTTGCAAAAGTTAATTTTGTAAAAGATGCTGTTTTCGGTTTTGAAATTCCTTGCGAATGCGAAGGCGTTCCTTCTGAAATTTTACAACCGGCAAACATCTGGCCCAATAAGGACGAGTATTATAAAAAATACCAAGAACTTGCAGCGGCTTTCGTCAAAAACTTTGAAAAGTTTAAAGACGGTTGCTCTCAAGAGATTTTAAGTGCTGCACCTAAACTTGCAGAACTTGTTAAATAATATAGTACAATATAATAAATAAAAAGAAAGGAGAATTATTATGGCAAAAGCAAATGCAACATTTATGAAACCGCTCACACCGAGCGCTGAACTCGCAAAGGTAGTCGGTTGCAATCCGTTACCGAGAACCGAAGTCGTAAAAAAACTTTGGGCTTATATCAAATCAAACAATTTACAAGATTCAAACAACAAACGCATGATCAATGCAGATGATACCTTAAAATGTATTTTCGGTAAAAATCAAGTTAATATGTTTGAAATGACAAAGATTGTCAGCTCACATCTTAAATAAGTTTACGAGGTCAAAAGCCCCCGTGTATTATTTGCACTGGGGCTTTTTTGTTTTTAGATTTAACTCGTTTTTTTCTATAATATATGTGCATGTCCTTATATAAAAAAGGAGATATTATGAAGAACAAACAAGGTTTCACTTTAATTGAATTATTAGTAGTTGTTTTAATTATCGGTATACTTACCGCAATAGCATTTCCGCAATATAAAAAATCAGTAGCTAGATCGGAGATGGCAGGTGTTATTCAAAATTTCAAAGATATTCGAACGGCAATGGAAAGATATTATTTGGAACATAATATTTGGCCTAATGATATAAATATGCTTGATATTGAAATACCGTCAAGCTCTGATTGGACATATACTTTAATCATGGATACAGGAATAGAAAATGCTCATTGGGCTACACAACCCAGAGCATTTGCTTCTATTAAAGCTTCGAGAAAAAAGCTTAAAGCTGTGGGTGGCGTTTATTATAGTATTCCCAGCCGTATACTCAGTTCTTATAATTATAAACCCGGTGTTTTCTGTTGTTTATGGACTGATGCTACTGATAAAAAGTTAAAAGAATTTTGTAAAAATGCATCTGAATCAAATAGCAATGCGGGGCGTTGTTATACCGGTACTTGGGTATCGGTGAAAAATCTTTAATTCTGTTCTTACTTTAAAAACAAATAACAAGTTTTTTGCCTATCATATAAAAATAATGTAAAATGGCTACGAGGTTATATAAGTTATTTTAGGGGGAATTATGAAAAAGGAAGATAATTTAAAAATTAAAAACGTTGCATACGATTATAAAATTTCAGATTTTTTAACGCAGTTAGATAAAGGTGCATTTTTAACCACACAATACGGTGGGGAAAATAATGTTATGACGATAGGTTGGGGGCAAATCGGCATAATTTGGCGTAAACCCGTTATGACTGTTTTAGTTCGTAAAAGCCGCTACACAAAGAACTTGCTTGACGGTTCTAAAGAATTTACGGTTTCCGTTCCTTTAAATTGCGATAAACAAAAAGAACTTGCCCACTGCGGAACTGTCTCCGGCAAAGATGAAGATAAAATTGAAACACAAAAATTTAAATTACTTGAAAGTGAAAAAATAAACACCCCTTGCCTTGATATGCCGGGCTTACATTATGAATGCATGGTTCTTTATCAAACAGAAGTAAAACTTTCCGACTTAGATGACATTGTTAATGATACTTGGTACCAAGACGGCGACACACATACAATGTATGTATCCGAAATTGTTAATACTCGTTCCATGGAATAAAAG
>JBGVBB010000179.1:0-1921 GCA_045225155.1 Elusimicrobiaceae bacterium | reverse complement strand
ATCTTATTTTTTAAACAAAAAATTTGTTTTTAAGAAGTAAAATTTTATTTTGTTATATCAATATTGCGCCACTTGCCCGATAGGAACCGCCACATCATCAATACCCCGGTACCGACGCCGTAAATGCACATCCACGTCCACAAAGCAACTATTCCGCCATGGAAAACTTGCACAATCAAATAACTGCCGATCATTAGTGCGGATGCACAAACTATCATCAGTTTCATCTGGAATTTTGTGTCCCCGGCACCACGCAGACCGTCACCGAAAGTTAAGTAAACTGTATCACCCAAAGTAAATATAAATAGGAAAGGAAGCAGCACGATTGCACTTGCATAAATTGCTTGCGTTTGCGGTGTTTGCGTGCCGATAAATGCACCGAGTATCGCATCAGGAAACGCAAAAAAACAGAAGAATAATGCCGCTTCATATATAAGTGAAAGTTTAAAAACATTATAAAGTGCTTTTATGCCGACTTCTGTTTTACCGGCACCGCGATACTGCGCAACCAAAATTTGCCCGGCGATAGTTAAACCCATTAAAGGTAAAAATTCAAGTGTTTGAAGCGTCATAATAATATTGCTTGCGGCAAGTGAAATACTGTCAATATTACCTACAAACAAAACAAAAATTGTAAAAGAAATTACGTCCATAAACATACCAAAACCGTTTGGCACACCAAAACGTAAAAGGCGAATAAGCGCAGCCTTATTAAAACCAAAAAGTTTACCGAGGCGGAACTTTTTATTTACCGGGCGAAATAATAAATAAAGGAAAAATAATGTAACGCAAAAACCGCTGATTACCGTTGAATATGCAGCACCTGCCATACCCATTTTAGGAAGGCCGAGTTTGCCAAAAATCATAATATAAGAAAGTGCTACATTTATGATATTTCCGCCGATATTTGCAATCATTGTAATTGCAGTTCTGCCTTGCCCGGTAAAAAAACTTGCAAGTGCATTATTGATAACAGCAAGCCCGCCGAAAAGTGCAAGAATTGTAAAATAAGTAAGTTCGTATGTTTTAATTTCCGGCGCGTGGTTTGTTGTGCTTATAAAAAATCTGCCAAGCGGTGTTAATGCAATTATCAAAAGCCAGGAAATTACGCCGAGCAAAACCCCTTGCCATAAAGCAACACTTAAGCGCGCATATTTTTTTTGGCCGAAATAATTTGCAACAAATACCGCCGTATAACCGCATGAACCCATGAAAAAAGAAATTATTGTAAACGATAAAAGCCCCGCCGGAACACAGGCAGCTAATGCCTCAGGTGAGTACCAGGAAAGGAACATCCTATCGGTAAATTGCATTAAACTTTGAGACGAATTTGTAATAATCAAAGGTAATGCAATTGTTAAAATTAACTTATAAGATGCCTCTTTACTTTTTTTAATTTTGTTAAATAATTTCTTCATTTTACTTCGGTAATTTGGCAGGGAATAAAAAAACCTGCGGCTAGTAATAGACGCAGGTTAGAACTCAAAAAACAATTATTTCTTTGAGACTTTTACGGCTTTTGGCCCTTTTTCTGATTCAACAACTTCAAAGGTAACTTCTTGACCTTCTGCTAAGGTTTTGAAACCGTCACCTTGAATTTCTTGATAGTGAACAAAAAGATCTTTTGATCCATCATCCGGGGTAATGAAACCATAACCCTTTTGGTCGTTAAACCATTTTACTTTTCCGTTTGCCATTACTAATTACTTCCTTATTATTAATGTATATCTCAAAGAGAGATTGAGGTTACCCTCACAAATATTATAACATATTTTATTAAAAAAATTACAAAATGTTGTAAAATAATCCTACGCATTATTTTTTACACATTACATTAACCAACAACCGTTACTTGTTTTTTCCTTTGCTACAATCTGGCAGTATTCATCACTATCACAACAATATAATTTACCATCATCAT
>JBGVBB010000178.1:0-8905 GCA_045225155.1 Elusimicrobiaceae bacterium | reverse complement strand
GCGGTAAGTGCGGCAAAGGCAATTCTTTTACGGCCACCGATAAATAAAGAGCATAAAAAGTAAACAATTAAAGTAACAAAACCTACATTTCCGCCCGATGCCACAAGCAAATGCATAGCACCGCTGTCTTGGAAGGCGGTGTATAAAGTGTCTGAAATATCACCTTTTTCGCCAAGTGTAATACCGCTTAAAATTGCGGCGGAATTTGCAGGTAAATTATTTTTAAAAACATTTAAAATACTTGTGCGGACTTTAGCAAGATAAAACCAAAAACTTTTTGGGCTTTCTATTTGTTTAATTTCGCTGATATTCCCTTGCGTAAAAATATGTTTACGGGCGAGATATTTATCCCACTCAAAAGAACCGTAATTTTCACTATTACCCGGGGCAAATAAATCGGCCTTAAAAGTTATTATTTGGCCTCTTTGCAACTCGGGGCAATTTTTGCAAGATAAATATATTTTGCCTTTTTGGTTTTCCCCGTTTAAAGTTAAAATATCGGCGGTAAAAAGTTGTTTATCTTCTTTATTGCGAGGGTAAGAATTTATATAAGCACTGATTTCGGCTTTAAGCGGAAGTTTATAAAAAATATCATCTCGCTTCGGTTGCGGGACTTTTAAAAATATGGCAAGTGCTAAAACATAAATCAGAAAAACTATTAAAAAAGGCCTTTTGTAAAAAGACGGGTGCATTAGAGGTCCGTCCGCCCTTTAAGGGAGTGGGTTAAAGTCATTTCGTCAATATAATCAAGTTGCGCGCCAAGCGGTACACCGTAACCAAGGCGCGAAATTTTGCCGACTAAACCGCGGAGCAAATCCGCCAAATATAAGGCGGTCATTTCGCCCTCGCTATCTGGGTTTGTGGCCAAAATAATTTCTTTAATTTCTATAGGTGAATTTTGCACACGTTCCAAAAGTTCGCGTACTTTTAAATGATCAATATTTTTACCTTCCAAAGGGGAAACCGCCCCATGCAAAACATGGTAAACACCTTTGTAAACTTTTGTTTTTTCAATAGCTTCAATATCTTTTGCCTCTTGCACTACGCATAGAATTGATTTATCACGGCTTTTATCGGCACAAATGGGGCAAAGATCGTCTTCCGCATAATTAAAACACTCTGTACAATATTTAACATTTTTGCGGGCCTCTTTTAATGCTTCAATTAAGGCGGATACTTCTGCTTCCGGCGCACGAAGATAATGCAAAGTAAAACGCTCCGCCTGACGCGGACCTACACCCTGCAATTTGCGGAAACAGTTTTTTAAATTCTCAAGCGTTTTCATCTTTTGTACTTATGATTTGGCCATCAAACAAATTCAAGATATTTTGGGTAACTTCGCCGGCCTTAACCTCTGCTTTTGGGGAAAAATCTTGCATTGAAAAGGGTTCTTCCTTGCTTATGAGTTCCTCTTGTTTAACAGGTTCCGGTTTTGCGGTTGTAATCGGTGATGTTTGTTTTAAGACTTTAACATACCTAGGGCTTTGCAAGGATGCTTCCCTTGCACTTACATTAAACTCAAAATTAATTTTGCGTTTAAACAGTTTTAAAGCAATGCCTTCAATATCTTTTTTACGTCTGTCACAGGTATTTTTTGCAAAATAATTTTCAACTTCAAAAACCCAATTTTCAGGTGTTACAAAATTTACTTTTGAACTGCGTAAAGCATCATCCAAGGATGGGGATGTTTCCGCCAAAGCATTTTTTAGTACGGGTAAAGCGGTTACCGGATTAAAAGGGGTTGTATCTTCTTTTGCGGTTTCTGCTTTCGGCGTTTTCGTTTCTTGTTTTACTTCAATTTTTTTAGGTTCTTGAATAGGTTTTGTTTCAAGTTTTTCTTCTGCTTGATTATTGCCGGATGAACTTGGTGTTATATCGCTTACTTCGCCCTTTTCAAGTGCTTCAAGGCGGGCAATTAAACCTTCAATATCAAGGGTGGCCTGCATTAAAGTAAAAAGGCCAACTTCCGCCGCCAAAGCGGGAGTATCGGAATACTTGACTTCATCATAAAGTTTTGAGAGTTTACGTGTTAAACCTGCAATAAAACTCGGGGATGTTTCTTTAATAATATCTTCAGCACCGTCAAAAGGTGCTGCACCTGAACCGAGTGTGAAATAAAATATTTCCCCAAAGGCGGTTTTTAAATCTTTAAGTAAAGCAAGGGCATCAAACCCCTCGCGTTTTACCATTTCAAAAACTTCATGTAATTTTTTTTCGTCTTTGCGGACTAAAGCAAAAGCGGTTTCTTTTACTACATCACGTGGCATAAGGCCAAGCATTTTGGCAATAAGTTCTTCATCAACGCGTCCGTTTGAAAATGATAAAGCCCTATCTAAAATCGTTAAAGCATCACGCAACGCACCGCCTGCATTTTTGGCAATTTGTTTGGCAGCGCCGTCGGTAAGTTCAAAATTTTCCGCCCCGGCAAGGTCCAAAAGATGGGTAATAATTTCCTTTTCCTCAATAGGTTTAAAACGGAAAGATTGGCAACGTGATGTTATTGTTAAAGGTACTTTATTAAATTCGGTTGTGGCCAAAATAAATACAACATGGCTTGGGGGTTCTTCCAAAGTTTTAAGCAAAGCGTTAAATGAGGACTTTGAAAGCATGTGGACTTCGTCCAAAATAAAAATTTTATAACGGTCACGCCCTGCTGCAAGGCTGACTGTATCTAATATGACTTCCCTGATTTTATCTACTTGGGTATTGCTTGCGGCGTCTAACTCTAAAACATCTAAATCCGAAGATGCGGCAATCTCTTTACATTGAGGACATTCACCGCATGGCTCATCTGTAGGGCCATGCTGGCAGTTTAATGCTTTTGCAAGCAAGCGGGCTGTGGTGGTTTTACCGCAACCGCGCGGACCGTAAAACAAATAGGCAGGTGCAACGCGCCCGCTTTTAACGGCGTTCATTAAAGTTGTTTCAATGCTTTCTTGCCCGACGACTTCTTTGAAAGTTTGAGGGCGGTATTTGTTAGCTAGGGAGATATAAGTCATATATCTTAATGATATTAAATTTAAGCCGATTTGGCAAATAGCGTCTCATAAAAAGTTATAATTTAGGAAAGGAGATTTTATGAAAAAATTTTTTATACCACTATTCTTAATTTGTGCTTTATTGATGCCGCTACAGGCAAAAAGCATCCAAAGCCCCGTGTTAAACACATTGGAACAAGAACTTAACCGTGAATTTAAACAATTAAAAAAGGCCAAACCGCCCGTATATTTTTTATCTTACCAAATAACAGAACGTGATAATTTTTATTTAAGTGCCACGCTTGGCGCAATCAATTATGAAAAGAAATTAAATGAAGCATACTTGGATGTGGATGTCCGCGTAGGTTCCCCGGAACTTGATAATACCCGTAAGATTAAAATTGTAGATATGGACCGTTTATCAAACAATACAAATAAAAATCCTTTTGTAATAAAAGTATCTTTAACAAATAATGCCGCTTTAAAAAATACTTTATGGCTTACCACAGACCTTACCGCAAAAGCCGCACAAGAACAGTATTTAAAAGTCCTAAACAACACAAAAACCGCATCTGTGCGGGGTGATACTTCGGCAGATTTCTCCAAAGCACCTAAAAAACCGGCCAAATACATAGCTGATATGCCGCAAATTAAACTAGATATACCCGAACTAAAAAAAGAAATGGAAAATTTATCTGCATTAATGAAAGGTTATGGCTTTATTTACGCTTCAAGCGTAGATTTTTACTTGGTACGTGAAACAAATTATTTCGTAAATTCAGAAGGTGCAAAAATTAAAGAACCGCGTGTTTTAATAAGGCTCACATATCAAATTAATTCAAGAAATAAAGACGGTATGAGACTTTCCCGTACAAACTCTTACGACGGCATAACTATGAAAGATTTACCCGGTGAAGCAAAAATAAAACAAGACATTTTAAAATCTATTGAAGAATTAAAACAACTTCAAAATGCCCCAAGTGCAGATACATTTCACGGGCCTGTAATTTTGAAAAACAGGGCTGCAGGGGTTTTCTTCCATGAAATTTTGGGGCATCGCGTTGAAGGACATAGGCAAAAAGATGATGATTTCGGCCAAACATTTACACAAAAAGTAGGCAAGCAAATTGTATCCCCTATAATTACTGTTTACGATGATCCGACAATGACACATTTTAAAAATACTCCGCTACGCGGGCATTATTTATATGACGACGAAGGCACACCTGCCCAAAAAGCAATGATGATTGAAAACGGTGTTTTAAAAGGATTTTTAATGGGCCGTTCACCCATAAAGAATTTTCCGAATTCCAACGGGCACGGGCGTAAAAGTTACGGCAGGAAAGTTGTTTCTAGGATGGGTGTAACCGTTGTGGAAGCAAAAAATCAAATACCGTATACGGAACTTGTTCAAAAACTCAAAGAAGAAATTAAACGCCAAAATAAACCTTACGGGCTTATTATTGATGATATTTCCGGAGGTTTTACAAATACTGATACCTATTCCCCGCAAAGTTTTAAAGTACAACCCTTACTGGTTTATAAAGTTTTCCCTGATGACAGACCAAACGAACTTATACGCGGTGCGGATATTGTTGGCACACCGTTGACAAGTTTCAATAAAATTATCGCCGCTGCCGATGACAATGCTTTATTTAACGGTACTTGCGGTGCGGAATCGGGTTGGGTGCCGGTTTCAGCTATCGCACCGAGTTTGTTAATCAGTGAACTTGAAGTGGAAAAAGTAAATAAAACTTATGAGAATTTACCGATACTTCCGCCACCGAGTGCGGAAAACCAAACAAATACGGAGGTAAAATAAAATGAAACGCTTTTTAATTTTTATTTGTTTATTTGCTACTGTAAACCTGTTTGCACAGGACACAAAAACCAATGAAATTTTTGATGCTATGCAACAAGAAATGAAACGCACAATGTCCCTTTCCAAAACAGAACCTAAAATACATTTTGCCGCATTTAAAGTGACAGATGTTTCTGAACTTTTTATTATCGCCGCACGCGGTGGCTTGGTACAAGAAAATCAAGTAAATGAAATTGTTACTGATGTTGCCATGTTAGTAGGTAATGACAAAGAAAACAATGGCTTTTTCCAAGCATACACTTTCAACCAAAGCCGCGCACAAGATGGGGGGCTTTCCCCTGAAACTGTACGTGCTGGGCTTTGGGCCGCAAGTGACATAAATTATAAAAAAGCCCTAGATATATATTCCAGAAAACAAGGATATAAAAACAAAAAAAATACGGAAGAAGTTTATAATGACTTTTCCCAGACAACACCTACACAAGATGTAAAAACATATAAAAAGACTGTCTGGCCTTTGAAAGAATTAAAAGAAATTGCACAAAAAACCTCAGCAGCCGGTGCAATAAGCGAACTTGAAAAATTTAATGTACAAGTTGAAGCAGGGGAAGAAATTTCTTATTACCTTTCAAGCGAGGGCGCAAAATATACTAAGAAAGATCTTATCGTCCAGATAACTTTATATGCAAAAAGCAGAACAAAAACAGGCTTTGAATTTGACGACACAAAAAAGATATCTTATGCTTCATTAAAAGAAATCCCGCCTGTTAATGTTCTAGAGGATATCGCCCGCACATTTGCCGAGCAAACTGCGGCATACACCAATGCACAAAAAGGAGAGGCATTTATCGGCCCTATTTGGTTATCAGGTGAAGCAAGCGCTCAAATGTTTGAAAAAACTTTTATAAAGAACATAAACAATACACGCAAAATCATTTATGATATAGGTGATGGAAAATTTGAATATTCACTTGGGGAATTTTCTTTAAAAGAGAACTTAAAAGTTCTACCGGTTAACTTTGATGTAATAGATGACCCTTCCCAAGAAGAATATAACGGAAATAAGACGATAGGTACCTATAAGGTAGATGATGAAGGTGCTAAAGCACAACCTTTGGCATTGGTCAAAAACGGTATTTTAAAAGATATGCCCAAAACCCGCGCCCTTATTAAGGGCCAAACAAAAACAAACGGTCATGCTTTTGTAAATTGGGGGCAAGATTTATATGCTAAAGCAAAGGTAACGAATTTATTTTTCCTACCGCATGAAACAACCCCTATAGAAAATTTTAAACAAAAATTTATGGATTTTTGTAAAGCCGAAGGCCTTGAGTATTGCTACAAAATATCATCAAGGGATATTATAGGCAAAGACGATATTTTGGCCATAAAAATAAATGCCGATACCGGGGAAGAAACCCCTGTTTACGGCCTTAATGCACCGCGTTTAACTTCACGCACTTTACGTGATATTAAATTCGCGGCAGACGATTTGACCTTGTATAACACTTTAGCCGGAATATCCTACGTGGTACCTTCGGTTATTTTAAGTGAGGCAGAACTTACACCAAGCCAGGCATACCCTGCAACAAAGATGTTGGTTACAAGGCCTAAAATTTAAAAAATATCTTTTAAAAACGGATAGTAGAAATCTTTTTTGAAAGGATAGTGCATTTCTTTTGCACGGCTTATGGCAGTAAATTTTACACCGGCACCGCGTATTAAACAAAGTGGCGTTTGATTATTTGATTCCCCCATACAAAAGCCTGCAGCAGTAGCAAGAGCATCTGCCTTGTTTACCAAAGTCATTTTAAGCGGACGGTGGCATAAATCTTTTTTGTTTATCAAATTTTCTACGCCGTAAAAACCGCTATAAGCAATAGCAATATTTATAACCCCGGAACGCAAAGGTAAAATAAAACTATCAGTTAAAATTACTCCCAAATTTTTTACTTTATAATGTTTTATCAATGTGCGGCGCAAAATATCTGCTGTTTTATAAGGGTTTTTAGGAAGCAAAATTATTTTATCAAAAGCATTACTTTCATCAATGCCGGCATTTGCACAAATTAACCCTTGCCTAACGGTGAAATGGCATAAAGCAGTTTTTTTGATATAAGAACTTTCTTTTTTAATAAGTTTAAGTTTATCTTTTTTACTGAAAACTCTGCCTTCGGCAAGGCCGGCGACTTTAGAAGATAAACAAATAATATCACCGTTTTTTAATGACGGTAAACTGTTAAATAAAAATTTATTTAGGTCGTCCCCTTGTTTAAAAAGTTTGGTTTTTATAGGTGTAATTTCCATTAAAAAGGCTCCACAAAATATCTGAAAACATTATTGGCGAAATACTTGCCTTCTTCCGATAATTTTATTTTTTTACCATCTTTTAAAATAAGTTTTTCATCAAACAAATTTTTAAATTCTTTACCAAAATATTTAAGCATTTTTTTAGTTGGTTTAAAACCGTTTAATAAACGAAATTTAAGCAAAATTTCTTCCCCCACTTTTGCTTTGCCTTGCAATTTTTCTCTAAATACCGTTGGTATTTTATTTTGTGCTAAACTTTTAATATATTCTTTTACGTCACTTGTATTTTGAAAGCGTACGCCTTGCATATAAGATGCCGCAGCAGAACCCAAGCCCAAATAATCACCGCCAAGCCAATAATTTATATTGTGCTTGCTTTCATATTTAGGCAAAGAAAAATTAGAAATTTCATAATGATTAAACCCGGCATTTCGTAAAAATTTTTCCCCACTTTCAAGCATTTTACAGCACAAATTATCATCGCAAACATAACCGCTTTTATAAAGAGGGGTACCCTCTTCCACTTGCAAACCGTATATAGAAATATGTTGCGGTTTTAAATTGAGTAACTTTTTAACGCTCTGCTCAAAATCTGCCAAAGTTTGATTAGGTAAACCGGCAATTAAATCTACATTTACATTATCAAAATATTTTTTTGCTTGTGTGTAAGCACGCAAAAAAGTTGCATAGTTATGCGCACGACCGATTGTTTTTAAATGTTTGTCATTAGTACTTTGAAGACCCAAACTGATGCGGTTTACCCCTAATTTTTTAAGCAATTTTATTTTGGGTAGAGTTAAACTTTCCGGGTTAGCCTCAAAAGTAATTTCCTTAAAATTTTTATAACAAGAATAAATACTTTCAAACAAAAAATTGATTTGTTCTGAAGTTAAAAAACTCGGTGTTCCGCCACCGATATATAAAGTTTTAGGATTAAAATTTTTATAATGTTTTTTTTGCAAAATAATTTCGCGCTTAAGTGCTTTCAAATAAGGAAAACGCAAACGTTTAATATTTGCAAAAGAAGCAAAATCACAATACGCACATTTAGAGATACAAAAAGGAATATGAATATAAAGCCCTTGCATTATTTGCCTGCTTTAAAATTAAGGTATGCTTCAATAAAACCGTCGATATTGCCGTCCATTACACCTTGAATATCGGAAGTTTCAAAGCCGCTTCTTAAATCTTTAACAAGTTGATATGGCATAAAAACATAAGAACGTATTTGATGTCCCCAAGCGATATCGCCTTTTTCACTGTAATGTTTTTCCATTTCGGAACGTTTTTTATCAAGTTCCATTTCATAAAGTTTGGCTTTAAGCATTTTTAAAGCGCGTTGCTTGTTTTGAAGTTGCGAACGCTCTACCTGGCAAGCGACAACAATACCGGTAGGTTTATGCAAAATACGAACTGCCGTTTCTACCTTATTAACATTTTGACCGCCCGCACCGCCTGAGCGGCAAGTGGTAACTTCAATATCACTATCTAAAACTTCAATATTAATCTCATCTTCAATATCAGGTAAAACGTCTAATGAGGCAAAAGAAGTATGACGCCTTGCATTTGCATCAAATGGGGAAATGCGAACAAGACGGTGAACGCCGTTTTCGCTTTTCATCATACCGTAAGCATATGGGCCTTCAATAAAAAGGGTAACATTTTTTACACCGGCTTCTTCACCGGCAAGATAATCGGTTACAGATACTTTAAAATTATGGTTTTGTGCCCAACGGGTATAAAGCCTTAGCAGCATATCCGCCCAATCGCAACTTTCAGTTCCGCCTGCACCGGC
>JBGVBB010000177.1:0-2882 GCA_045225155.1 Elusimicrobiaceae bacterium | reverse complement strand
ATCAGGTGTAACCGTATTTGAACGGTAATAATTTGCTTCAACAGGCAGATATTTAATTTTTTTGAATTTCAAAAAGTAATTTTCTTCCTTATTTTTCTGTTTTGAAGCAACTGTGATAGGTGTTTGGAATAAATCATCTTTATAAAGCACTTTACCGCCTGCTTCAAACCAATCTTGATATTTGATGGTAGCATCTGCCTCGTAAGCCTCGCCCTCAGACATAACGCCCTTTGCAAGGAAAATATCATCAAGCCAAACTTCGCCTTCTTGCCCTGTGCCACCGTCTTGGCGGACACCTGCTTTGATTATACCTATACGTTTATAATTTAAATTACCCTCATTTGTTGCGGTTGATGGATATGAGGAAATATTTTCCCATCTGTCCGGAACATGATCCCCGCTTAAATCAATAAGTTTAAGTTTATATAAACGCCATTCATTTGCAGGGAAATCGGAACTGTTCAGCGGGACTTCAATTTCGCTGTAATTATTGTCATCTGTTGCTATGCGTAAATAAAATTTCATATTATCCGCAGGCGTTTTGTTATAAAGCAGGAAATGAAATTCTTCGTGTGTTGAAAAATCCATTGCGTTAAAGTTTTTCTGTACGCTTGCGGTTGTTGTGCTTGCGGATGTAAAGTTATACTTCAATGCCAAAGATTGTTCCATTACATTATTGGAGCCTTCTTCGCGAATATTACTTATTGAACCATACAAAGTACGGAACACTTGTCCACCGTCGCCGGGGTCGTTAAAAATAGGTTTGTAAGTAGATGGGTTATCAACATTGTTTATACCGTAAGTTGTTAAAATGCTTTCATTTATATCAAGCGGTTGCCATGAACTGCCTGAAACGGTTAAATTGGCAATTTTAATTGTACCTTTTAGATTTTCCCCCTTCTTTAAAGTTATACGCATTTGTTGTATGGATGACCATTGATTGGAATTTAAATCTACTTCCAGCGGGAAAGTTTGCCAGGTCGTATTAGTCAGTTTTTCTTCAGGTAACCCATTTGGAACTAAAAACGGTGTTCCGTACCAACCGAAGTTACCGCCGATAGTTGAATCCATAGATTTTGAACCCGGTGCAAAGACATCAAGAATGCCGTTATCGTTTAAATCTTGTGTATCAATTGTACCGTTCGGTTGCGGTAAAGGATTGTAAATATTATTCGCAAAAGGATTATAATAATTCGGTGTACCGTCAGGGTCAACAAATACCCAACCTTTATCTTCGCTTACTGTTAATTGGCCCGTGCAACGTAAATCTTCGGTTTTAGGAACGGCAGTACCGCCGGGAACATAATATTTACTGCAAGTAGGATATATTTCTTCCGGGGTAAAGCCGGCGGGAATAACCGAATAATTATCTGATCTTTCATCCATAGTACCGAAAGATATATTTAATCCCGGTCCGCCTGTTTCACCCAAAGCAGTTAATTCTATTAAAGTTTTATTGGTAAAATCTGTTCCTGCATTACTTATTGGGAAAACTAAAGAAACTTCATCTCTATCGGCCGGTAAACCTTCAAAATCATAATTTATTACAAGCACATTTTGTTTTTCATTAGAATTTGCGACGGCATTTGGGTTAATTTCAAGGACAGGTATTTCCTGTGAATCCCATTTTATACTGCTAAAATATGAAGAATTTTCATTGGGGTTGGATGCAATTTTCCAATCGCTGAAAACCATTGAAGCGCTAACTCTTTCTTTAATTTGCTGCATATTTTCAATCATTGCATAACCGAATAAGTTATTATCTTTTTTGCTTTTCGCCGCTTCGGCCCCTGCGGTGATTTTAAGACCATCGGTAACTTGTAAATCTTTGATTCTTGCATCAGCTTCCATAGTGGTAAGTGATGTGCTTAAATCCCCGATTTGAGGAACTGTTTTCGGTTGCGTATTTGAGTCGTGTAAAATAGATGCACCTATACTTATATTTTTTGTAAAATCATAACTTAAACGCCCGCCGAGTAACATACTGTCTTTAGTTTCATTTGAAACTTCGTAATCGACATTTATTACACTGTTATCGCCGATTAAATCTTTATTATAGAAGGTTAAGTAACCTGAAGCATAATCAATATAATAATCTTTATTCCTTGCCATGGTGGCACCGTTTACCGTAACCTTTTCGGATTGAACAACAATATCAGGTTCCAAGAAATAAGTTTTTACGGTGGAATTAAACTGCACAAAGAAGTAGCGGTTTGTTGCCGATACAGGCGTTGTATTATATAATCCTTCGTCAGGAAATCTTTCCAAAATATAGAAAATACCTTTATCGTAATCTACCTGCAATGGGTTTGGGCAATAATTATGTGAGGTTATTTCAGGGCAAACCTCGGTACCGTCGGATTCAAATAGTTTTAAAATAAAATTACCGTTTCCGTTATCGCGTGTAAGTTGTGTAGTGCCGATATTATAATAACGTTTAATTTCGAGATTATAACTACCTTCATCAGTTGCACTGACTAAAGCACGATCATCTTGTGTTTTGAGTAAAATAGGCATACTGCAAATATCGGTTGCCTGCTGCCCGGCGGCATTTCTAAAGTTTACGGCTACGACGTCTGTTGCAGCAAGCTGCCTGTTGAAAATAAGCATTTTTTTGCTAATGTCAACAGTATAATCTACACCTTCGGTAAGCAAGCGGAAAGGAGCATCACCGCCGGTACCCGGGTAATTTGCGCAAGTTTTATAATCGGCCGCTTGCATAGCAACCTGATAACCGGTGTTAGTATGATCGTTTAAATAAACTTCCACGGAACCACTGACTATGGCTGATGTAGGATCCCATGAAGGCATGGCGGAATTTTCAAATTCCAAACTGTAATAAGTGCGGCGTATATAATTTAAATCTTTGATATTTACCGTCT
>JBGVBB010000176.1:0-1771 GCA_045225155.1 Elusimicrobiaceae bacterium | reverse complement strand
GGCAGACTTTATTCGGCGGCGTTTCCGATAAACGTTACAGTTATTTTTTCTGTCGAAGCGGTTCTTCGTGGGGCTGGGCAACGTGGAAAAGAGTTGCCGACACATGGGAAAGCGACTATCGTTTTCTTAATGATGAGTATTATCTTAATCTCGGTGAACACAGGTTTAATCACAAGAGATATAAATATAGCGTGAAATCTGCGCATATGCATGCGGCGGAAAATATTCCGTACTGGGAAAGTATCGTAGGTTTCAGGACAACACTACAATCAGGACTTGTTATTTATCCCACCGAAAATATGATTAAAAACGTGGGTGCTTCGCAAAATGCAACGCACGCACCGGAAAATATTGAAGAATTGCCGAAGGATATTCGGTCGATTTTTATAAACGATATATCGGAAATCAAATTCCCTTTAAAACATCCGCCGTATGTGATTGAAGACTATCATTATTTTGATAAAGTAATGAAATGTATACATCCAAGCGGGTGGAGAAAATTGGTCAGAAAGTTTGAGCATGCGTTATATAAAATGAAAATTATTTTCAGGAACAAACGCAAATGAGATACCTTATTATCGGTGACGCCGGCTCAATGCATATTTTTAACTTTGTAAAAACCGTTCTTTTACCTAAAAATTATGAAGTGCATCTTTTAACTCTTTCGGCACGACCTGTAAGGGATAATTTTAGAACATTTTATAGAGAAAACGGGGTGTTCGTTCACTCGATTGCTGAAAAGAATTACCGCAATCTTGATAAAAGGGATAGATTTCATCGTTTATTGAATATATTTCGCAAATTGCGTCTTATGCACGACGTACCGCAAGTAGATATATGCCATATACACTCGGTATACAAAACGGCATGTGTTATGGCGCTACGTAATAAAAAGAAATACAAAAAATTAATTTTGTCATATTGGGGCGGGGATATTGAAGATAAAGCCACTTCGGTTATAAAATTAAGGCAAAAGTGTTTTAAATATGCAGGCATTATTACCGTTACCGTAAAGGAGACATACAACAAATTTCGCGAAATTTACGGTACGGGCTATGATGATAAACTGCGTATCTGTCGTTTTGCTACGGATGGTCTTGCGTGTATAAAAAACATAAGCGAAGAAGTAACCCGCACTAAAAGCCGTGAGATGTACGGAATACCGCAAAAAAAGATTTGTATAACGTGCGGATATAGTGCGTATGCCGAACAGCATCAGGATAAGTGTCTTGAAATAATAGGCACATTACAAAAAAATGTGCGTGAAAAATTGTTTGTAATCGTGCCGATGCAATACGGTAGATTTGATTCGGAATATATTGAAAAAGTCCGCAAAGCAGCTGAGAAAGCCGATGTGGAATTTAGTATTCTTGAAGAATTTGTTCCGTTTGAAATGAGTGCACGGCTTGCGATTGCAACGGACATTTATCTGCATTTACGCGATACAGATGCTTTTTCAAACGCACTCAAAGAACAAGTGTTCGCCGGTTCATTTATAATAAAAGGCGATTGGCTGAAATATCTGGAACTTGATGAAATGAAAGCCCAACTTGCGTCTATATCTTCGTTTGAAATGTTGGGCGATTGTTTAGATAGAGTTATACACGATATAAAGGTATCGGATAATATAACGCTTTTTTTGCCAATTTACGAGATGTATTCTACCGACGCGATAGTAAAACAATGGAACGAAGTAATTGAGATTGTAAAAGGATAAATTATGTCAAGCAGAAAGAAGCAAATAGCCATCGGGTCAATAATGTCTTATATT
>JBGVBB010000175.1:0-1707 GCA_045225155.1 Elusimicrobiaceae bacterium | reverse complement strand
GATTTTATTGCTAAACTTGCACTTGCTATGGGTGTAAAAAAGCCTATAATTTTAAACTTACCCCCCTGTTTGCTTAAATTTACAGGTTTTTGCTATGGTACCATTGCCAAGATTACACACACCGTTCCAGCATTAAATTATGATAAAGTGGCTGAAGCATTAACCCCCGGGCACTGGGCATGTTCTTCTAAAAAATGGGTTAAGTTGACAGGTCAACAATTCCTTTCTTTAGATGAAGGTTTAAAGAAAACTTATCAAAATAAAATATGATTATTAATTAGGCCTACGATAAAAAGCAATTAGTTTTGCAACTATTATAATTTCATTTTGCGATACTTTAGTCTTTTTTGTCGGTGTGGAAAGCAAAATATCTTCCCCGTCCAAAGTTAATTTTTTAATACAATATTTATTTCTGTATCTAATTAAAGCAATTTTACCGCTTTGGACGGATTCAGAGGGAACAAACAAAGCAAACTCCCCTTTTTCAGCCCAAGGGCAAGCGGTTTTTGAATTTACTTTTAAAGCAAAAGCTTCTTTATTCTTAGCATCAAACATTACAGGCAAAAATTCTTCCGGTTCAAAGGTATAGGGCAAGTCAAAAAATTCATTTTGAATTTCCAGTGCGACACCTATATGCCTGGATGACGGCAAAGAAGATATAAGTTCATATAAACTTTTTGCGGTTGTTGTTCCTTCCCTTATTTCAAAGGAATCTTTTCCTTCGGATACATCTTTTAAATCTTCCTCAAAATAAGATAGGGGTTTATTGAAGGTTACGGATAATTTTTGCAAATTTTTTCTATCTGGTTTAAAACGATTTTTCACCCAATGTGAAATTACACTTGAGTCTTTTAGCCCAAGTTTCTTTGCCAGTTCTACTTTAGTCATAGATGTCAGTTTAAGAAGCTTTTCTATTTTTTGCCCTAAATCCATAACATAACTCCTTTATACTAAATTTATAGCATAAATAAGGGCTGATGTCAAACCATATATTTCGTCTAAAATTTGACAATTAAAAAAATATTTGATACAGTTGTATCAGATTTGATACGATTTTAAAATCGCCAAATCAACAAACTTAGCGCCCGCGCTAAAAGCAATTAAAACTCGTTTTTAATTGTGAGACGGCTCTCCCACCCCTCCTTTTTAGGAGTGCCGCTTAAGCGGCAAAGCGCGGGCGTAAGTTTAAAAGCAACAAGGTTATAGGAGTTTTTATGAAGGAAGTAAAATCTAAAACGATTATCACAAATAACAAAAAGTATAACCCAACCTGGGCAGAACTTTATAAAACTTTGCAAGAACTTTTAGACAGACGCCAGGCATTACTTGAACAAGTTGAGGAATTCCAGCAAATTGATGAAACATTAAAAAATTATTTTTCCGGTGTAACACTTTGCGAAATTGGCCCCTATAAAGTCTGTGGACATGAAATAGAAAAAGAAAGTTTTATTTTACCACTTCACTTAAAAAACAAATATTTACATCGTGATAAAAAATGGGAAGTGGAGATTTCAAAAATATAACTATGCAATATCTAACTCTTAGATGGTTTACTTTAAGCCATTTTGATAAAAAACAATTTCAATTGTTTCATTCGTTGGAAAAAGCATTACAGGCCACCGGCATCAAAAATATTAATTTATGCTGGCATATTCAAACGGAGAATTATTTAAGAAAGGAATTTAAAAAAATAAAAATGAATAATAC
>JBGVBB010000174.1:0-7043 GCA_045225155.1 Elusimicrobiaceae bacterium | reverse complement strand
GATGCCAAAAAGATAGAGCTAGAGGCAGAAAGATTTTTCTATTATTACAATTCTAACAGCTGGCGAGTTGGTAAAAAACCTATGACTAACTGGCGCTCTGCTGCCTCTGGCTGGTTATGCAGAAATGATAATCTTACTAAATTCTGTATTACAGGTGCCTCTTATGATAACTCTTTAGAGCAGTTTCAGAAGTTGGTTAACCCAGATGGATTTAAATTCTATAAATAACGTGGCGTATAAGGGGCTGTAATTGTGGGAATGTTCATTACTTTTATAATCGGAGCCGTGATTGCGCTGCTTTTGTGCTCTTCTGATAAAAATGCGGATTCTAAAAAAATAGAGAATTTAGGAATAACGCTAAGAAATAAAAATCAGGAAATTGAGCTTTTAAATAAGCTGATTTTGCAGAAAGAAGAAATTATAAAGCTTCAGGATGATTTAATTTTAAAATTACAGAGTGAATTAAAGAAGATTAAAGAGGATATTAAAAAATGACGTTAAGAGAGTTTATAGAACAGGAAATAAAAAACGGAAACGTATTTGATATTGATGATTTTGGTACACACCTAAGTCAATTAGAAAACTTTGATGGTGATGAACTTGATACAAGTGAGTATAAAGATTATCTAGATTATGATCTTAACTGGGCAGCCATTAAATACAGTTATGGAAAGTTTTATGATTATGTGTGGTATGAAATTGAGTTAGCAGAGGTAAATAATGGATAAAGAAGATTTAGAGAGGCAATTAGCTTTAGCCAGAAAGCACATAGCTTATTTATCTAAAAAGGCTGTGTATTATGAAACCCGCTATAAATGGTTATCTAAGGTTAAAGAAGAAAGTTATAACCAGGTAATTGTAAGGGTAGAAGATGCCGCTGGAAACGTTAAAGAGTTTAATAATGTAATAGTAGAAACCTTTTTCAATATGAATACCTTAAAAGATACCATTATAATTAAGCTTAAAGAGGCTGAGAATGAACAAAATAAAACTAAGTAAGCTTACCAGTCATGAAAAGGCATTTAAGCTTATTCATTATGCAGAGTTAATATTACAAATTAACTATAGCTGCCGTAAATATAACATTTTTAAATCTTATGATACCAGCATGGTAGAAAAATACTATAAAAGACTTAAGTCTGTATTAACCAGGGCAAACCGCCTTAGAGCTTGTATAACTAAAGATGATCTAGCTACTAATGCTTTGGGGTTTGCTGAGCACATATATAGACTTGATGCCACTTATAACAAAGGTTATACAAATTTGTTTTTTTTAGAATTACTTTATAAAGGTAATCCTAAGCGCTCAATGCTGTTATGTTTAAACAGAGGGTTACTGGTAAATAAGTTAAAAACTAAGGGTTTATAAAGTCTATATGGATATTAAATATTATAAAAATTTAGAGCTGGCTATAGCTGCTGCTGAGGTAATGATCTCTGTAGAGAGTGGAAACGGTGACCAGATAAAAAAATTAATAATTTTTTATCTGAAAGAATTTAAGAAAATTATAGATTATGGCGAACAGATGAAAAAATCATTAACACCAGAAGAGGTAAAAGAGGTGAGTAAAATAATGAAAATTACAAACACAGAGCCAGATGCAGAGCAAAACAAATAGACCTTTCAGAGATACAGAGAGTATTAGAGATTTAGAAGAGAGATTTAAAGAGGACTTTAAAGATGAAGATAGATCCCAGAATTAAAAAAGATAAACGGCCTTTAAGCTGTTTTGATACTGATGCGGCCAAAGAGTTTATAGGTAAAGCCTGTTATTTTGGTATAAATATTGAGGATTTTGAAAATGTATTAAATTTGCCATGTGCTAATTTATATTTTGTTGATGGCAGTAGCGCACCTTTTCAAAGTTACGGTGAGGATGGTGTACTTTGCTTTAGTCGGTTCATTATCCCTTGTGAGTGGATAGAAGATAAAACAGAAAAATATAGGACTTATACTCTTGATGAATTTATAAGAGCGTTTGATATAGGCGATGTTTTTAAAATACGCAGTAAACACACTAATTATACAGCAGTTATATCTTATAACGGATATTCTAAAAGCAGTTTAGGCACTTGCATACATCTTGGGGCAGATAAATTTACATTAGATGAGCTTTTTAAAAGATATGAGATTGGTGAGGGATGCGGCCCGGATGAAACCTGGCACCCTTTCGGTATTGAGGATTTTTAACTGTTCGGAAATTCCGAACAGTTGTAAATTTTGCAACTGTTCAATTTAACTTTATAGGCGGTAATTTATGACTAGAGAAGAATGTGTAACACTAATTTATAATGAATGTATGCGCATAGATAAGCATAAAAAAACAATAGTCTGTTGTTTTAATTCGAGAAAAGTAATGCAAGACTTTATACAAGCTTTTTTTGATAAATTTATTTTTGTACGTGGTATTAAAATTAATCTTGATACTGTTAGTACCTTTTTTAGTACTCGCTGTGATAACACTTATGTTTACATGCTGCTAGATGGCTGTAAAAATTTAGATGGTATAAATCCTGATATATTTATCAGTGAAGAGGGGGTTTACTATTCAAATATAGTTGAGGTTTTAAGGCATAAATTATTAGCTGTAAAAAACTCTCAATTTATTACTTTTAATTGTGAATAAATCACAATTTTTAATACTTAATGGAGTTGCTAGATGGATTTTTTAAACTTTAAAAATATATGGTTAACCTTTAATCAGGCGGTTAACTACAATTACACTGCTACAGATGCCGCTATATCTATACCCTTTGAATTATTAGGCGGGTACCCTGAAAAACTGTTAGTAACGGCACTGAAAGAGGCCGTAAAAAAGGCAGAGTATCAAATTAAAGTTTCAGATGTGCTTACAAGCTTAAGAACTTTAACCGGTGATACAGATGCCGCTAGAGAGTTAAAAGCTCAAAAAGCTTACGCTGCTATAACATCAGTGCTTTTAAGCTATGGCTTATACCATGACTATCTTATAGAGGATCGTATTACTGCCGCTATATTACAGGACTTTGGCGGGCTAGAGAGCTTTTATAACAATGAGTTTAATGATTTTACCAGAAACAAATTTATTAGATATTACTTAGATTATCTGGAAACTAAGAGAGACTTGCCGCCGTATAAAATCTTTAAAGGGTTATATAAAGTAACATCAGTAAAAGTTATTCCGGCAGATTACCAGCAGAAAACTCTAACTCTAACTCAGAGCCAGGCAGAAAAGCTAATAGAACATAAGGAAATAATCCCGGCTAAAATCAGTTACATGTTAACCCAGGAAAATAATAAACTAACTTATGATGCTGCCGATAAAAACAGAGATACTACACCGGCAGATCCTAAAGAAATTGAAAGAGTATTCACAGAGTTATTAAAAGCTCTTTCATAATCTCAAAAATTACAGATAGTCATGCCGCCTATAGGTTATACTTAAATTAAAAATGATCTAAGGGCGTTATAAATATGGATAAGTTTTTAACATGGCTATCTGAAAACTCAGCAGTAATAACAGGCGCTGTATTTGCTTTCATGATTGCTTTTGTCCAAAAAAAAGAGGGTAATGTTATGGAAAAGATAACCGGCGCTTTTTTATGCAGCCTGTTTAGCACAGGACTTTTTTATGGTGTGGTTTCAGTTTTTCCGCAGTGCCCGCAAGTAGCTGCTGTTGCTATTGGCAGTTTTGTAGGCTTTTACGGCGTAGATGAATGTAAGAGACTTATTTCAGAAAAGATTAAGAACTTATTATTAGGAAATACTAAAAATGACTGAAAACCATGTTATGACTCTTTCTAAAACTGGTTTAGACTTTATTAAAAAATGGGAGTCTTTATCTCTTAAAGCTTATAAATGCCCTAAAGGAATATGGACTATAGGTTACGGCCATACATCTGGCGTTAAGCCAGGCATGCAGATTACCAAAGAAGAGGCAGAGGCTTTAATTAAAAAAGATGTGTTTATGGCTGAGAGTGCTGTAAATGAATTACAGCAGTTTTTTAGTTATCCGGTTATGTCTCAAAATGAGTATGATGCCTTAGTAAGTCTGGTGTTTAATATTGGTACTGATGCCTTTAGAAAAAGCACTCTCAGAAAATACATAATACTGGGCTATCCAAAGAAAACTATAGCGGATCAGTTTTTAGTTTGGACTTACGTTAATAAAAAATACTGCCAGGGCTTACAGAATAGGCGCAGAGAAGAAAGGCAGATATATCTTAACTGTTATCAATAAAAGGAAACGGCCCACAGTTTTTTAAGCTGTAAGGCCGTTGGAGTCGCTTATTTATAAGTATAAGTAAATTTTAATAAAAAACAAGTATTTTTTATAAATTATGAGTTATGGCATGCCCTATAAGGGATCTAAAAGTGAAATTGTTAAAGAGTTAATAGATAATCTGCCGCCAGGGGATCATTTTTATGATTTATTTGGCGGTGGTGGCTCTGTAGCTCAGTATGCTTTATTGAGCGGTAAATACAAGTATGTACACTACAATGAGTTAGATCCTCTAGTCTTTAAAGCTTTCAGCATGGCTATAGCTGGGGACTTTGCGGTTTATAATTCTTTTGTAAGCCGTGATGAGTTTCATGCTTTGAAGAATACAGATCCTTATACCGCCTTATGTTTCTCTTTTGGCAATTCATTTAACACATATCTCTACAGCCCTTATAAAGAGCACTGGTTTAAGGCTCTACATAATGCACTTGTATTAAATGACTGGACTTTAATTGATGAAATTATGCCGCCAGGGGTTTTATCAGTTTGGCATAAAAAGTACTTTATAGAGTGGCTACATTTTAATACAGCTGCCGCCATGGACTTTTATGGTCGGTGGTATCGTGAAAACTACGATCCTGATGTTACTGAGCAGACACCAGAGCCGTGGCGTTTGGTGCATCTTGAAAGAGTTAGCAGATTAAGAGAGCTGGCAATACTCAGAAAATACTTTTATAACGGCAGATTACTCTTAACTAATGATAGTTATGATGCAGTACAGCTAGAGCCTGATGCTGTTTTATATTGTGATCCTCCGTACCGGGATACAGGCGGTTACAGGTTTAAATTTAATCATCAGGACTTTTACAGCTGGGCCAGAAAACAAAAAAATATTTTTATATCAGAATATGAGGCGCCGGCAGACTTTAAATTATACTTTGAGATAAATAAGATGGTGCTGCTGAGTAAGGACTCTAATGGTAAGACTGTATCAGAGAAAGTATTTACTCACCCTGAATATAAAGAGAGTTTTGTACTATGTTAGATATAAGCAAGCTTGTAATGCCGTTTTTTATATTTATTATTGTTTTCTCTGTAATAACTTACAGCTACTACAGTGGTTATACTAATGGAACTGAGGCCCAGAAGAAAAAGCAGACTGCCGAACTGATAAAAGCACAGGATGAGTACATGAGGCGGTACATACAGCTTGAACACTCACAAAACTCACAGCTCAAAATTTACCAGGACAAAATTAAAGCACTAGAGGCCCAGCATGAAAAAAACATCAGAGAACTCACAGAAGAAAATATTAAAGTTAAAGATGCTATTAGTATTA
This sequence comes from Elusimicrobiaceae bacterium, assembly GCA_045225155.1. Classification (GTDB taxonomy): domain Bacteria; phylum Elusimicrobiota; class Elusimicrobia; order Elusimicrobiales; family Elusimicrobiaceae; genus Proelusimicrobium. Next base: position 1,502 of record JBGVBB010000174.1, on the reverse strand, counting down.
GTGAGTTGCATCTTAATGAGTGCATGCACAGCAGTAAACCCGCCGCCGCTAAAGTGCCCACAGCCAAAAATACCGGGGACTTTGAGTGCATCAGAGCCGACAAATTACGAAACAGAATTAAAAGAACTCTGGATATCGGGCACCGATGCGACAAACTAGCAGAGAGATATAACACTCTGTTAAAAATTTGCAGTGAGCATTAAAAATATAAAGCATGTTTCTATAACATGCTTTTTTGATGTTATAATTATAACAGTATGATTATTTAGCATAGGTGTTTATAATGGGTCAGGCTCCGTTAAAACCATGTAGGCATGTAGGCTGTAAATGTTATGCCGTGGCTGGTGGTTATTGTGAAAAGCATCAAAAAGATAAATTTAACTTTATCAGAGAGAAAAGGATCAGCCCGTCTAAGCTTGGTTATGGCCGCCGATGGGATGCCGCCAGAAAGGACTTTTTAAGAGCTAATCCGATATGTAAGGTATGTGGTAAACCCGCCACAGAAGTGGATCACATCATACCGCATAAAGGAAACCCTGTATTATTCTGGGATCGTGGAAACTGGCAGAGCTTATGCCACAGCTGCCACAGTAAGAAAACCATAAAAGAAAATGGTTACTACAGAGGTGCTAAAAATGAATAATGAATTACAGAATAAATTAGATAAAGAGAGTGCTATTTTTAATGATTATAAATTTTTAGCAAAGTACTTAGAGGGTTATACCGTTATATTTAAGTGCCCAGAAAACAAAATAGAAATAACTAACTCTTTTAGAAGTGTAGAGCTTTTAAGAACTGATGATTATTACTATACATGTATATGTGATAAAGAATTAACAAGTAAACAGGACTCAGAGTTATTTAAACTTTCAAAAATACTTGATAAGTTAAAAATGATTTTTGATTTTGAATTGATAAAAAAAGATAGCATTTTAAAAAACTGGTGCTCTGCTACTGCTGTAGATACCAAAATAAATAAAGATGCTAAGCATGTACATTACCTGTATAAATTAAAATTTAAACCAGAGTTAGACCATACAGAGCTAATGAATAACACAGAAACACCGGATGTTATAAAAATTTTGAATACTCTAGAAATGGTAAATTATACTCTTCAAAGAGAGTTATCTGTAAAGAGTCGTGAGTCTTGGGATTTAGATGGCGTTGTATTAGGTATGAAAAATATTTTAGCTGAAATTAAAGCGGAAAAACAAAAGGCTTTATTAAGGGATGACTATGGCAAGAGGTAAATGTAAATATGTTGAGTTAACTTTGCCGGCACCTGATAAAGATATATTAAAAGCTGCTTTTATGAATGTAAAGCGGGCTAATGACCTGATAAGCCTTTCTGCCAGAGATAAAAATAATGCTGAGTTATCTGATGTATATCAGGGACTTACTGAGCGTTTAGAGTGGTGCATAGTTAATATCTTTGCTTTGATAGAAATAAAAGAGGATATACTTAGATTAAAAGCTGAGCTTGATAGAAGAGAGAAAGAAAA
>JBGVBB010000173.1:0-11731 GCA_045225155.1 Elusimicrobiaceae bacterium | reverse complement strand
TCTGTATAGTGATTGTGTAGACCGCCGACTAACGAACGGTAGTTAGTTGATTAAATAAAAATTATTTTTATTATTTTCTTGACAATTATATTTTTTATTGTATAATTAAATTATCTTTTATTTGGGGGTGGTCGAATGACTAAAAAAGAAGAACTGACAGACAATCTTATGAAGATTAGCCTTGAACTTTTGGGGGTTGCTGATACCTTGCAATCAATGACAGACAACGGCGAATATAACGGCAACATTGTATTTTTATGTACCAGCGTTATAGAACGCAATCAAAAGACAATACAAGAAATGTACGAAAACTTAATTAAAGGGGGTTGCTAATGACTTACATTGTTTTTTATAACAAGAACGGTAACAAAAAACTAGCGGTTGAACTTGACGAAAAAACATCAATACAAAATATGACCGCTGGTTTATCTAAGTTAATCAATGGACTTTGTAACCGCAATCAATACACATTCAGTTATAAAAACATTGATGATAGTGCAGAGTTGAAAAACTTGCCTATTCTAACAATCGCTAGTTGTCTATGATTTATGAAAGTACGAAAGTTAGAAAAGCGTGGCAATCTTTAGCAGATACCATTTTATATAGTGGTATAAAAGAAAAAGATTATTGGTTTTTAGTATCTGATTGGGGGCAAGAACTTCTATTAGATAAACCGCCGAAAGTCCAGCAAAAAGTTAGGCAGATAATAGCCGACTTTGAAAAAGAACATTGTACAAAGTTCAATGACTTTATGGCGTGTGTTAATTCGCTGGTTGATGATGATTTTGTTAAAACATCTCAATTAGTTAGTAAAATGGATATATCGCAAGTTTGCGATAAAATAAATTAAGGGGGTAAAGCGTATGAACTTTACTAAGTACAACAAAAGCAATTTTGAAAAAATTGAGTGGTCGAAGAAAACAGACGGTTTTGTTTTCAGAAAATTAGGTGATTTTTACAACAGGGGTGTAAAAGTCGTACAGGTTTTCGGGTTCTTTTTCACAAAGTCCGACAATTACGGTTTGCAACCTAACGCAATCTGTAATGATTGTTTGCTGAACTTGCCGACACATCAGAGAGATACTATTTCTGAAATGTTACAGGACAAAGAGGCGGTACAGGCTATTAACCGTGGTGAATGTTCTTTACAGATTCGTGAATATCAGTCAAAGTATAATAAAATGTGCTATGACATTACATTCATTGATACACCAAAAACAACACCACAGACAACCCAGCCGACACCACAGGCAACAGTCCAGCAACCTATTTTTTAATCATAAAAAATAAGTTAAAATAATAGCACGGTTTATTTAATCGTGCTATTATTTATTTTAAGGGGTGGTTATGGCAAATAATATTTTTAGTCCTAGTGTAATTAAAGCAATCAACAAAATATTAAATGAAAATATTGTTAATGCGGTTTTAGGTTCTCCCGACTTAAAAAAAGAGATAAACAAAACATTACAACAGGCAAACAGACGAATACAGAATATAGAAAATGCTGGTTTAGCAAGTCCAGCGGTTAAGGCGGTTATTGCTGAACGTGGTAAAAAAGATTATACCTATTTTTCAGTTGCAAACCTTGACGCTAGTAACCCGATTGATTGGGAACAAATGAAATATGAATATGGGCGTGCAATGTCGTTTCTGAATAACCCTACATCAACGGCAACAGGTGCAAGGCAATATATACGCTATCAAGCTAGAGAATTAAACAACATACCGTTTGAAAGTGCAAATAAAATTGTAGATCTTGCGACAAGTCCGACTATTGACGAATACGGCAACGTTAATATTTTTTCATACGGTACAATCTTAGACAGATACAAAAATGATATTCAAATGATTGGCGATGATATGAAACAAAATGCTAAAGACTACGCCCAGCAATTAGAAGATGTTTTAATGTCCGAAATTGCGAAAATAGCGAACGGCAAAAACGACACATTTTTAGACAGATTCTTTTAATTAAAAATATTTAGGGTGGTTGAGAATTGATTTTTAATACTTCACAGATTGACGATTTTTTACAGACTATAGACACATTCAAAGTAGTAAGAGATAGAAAAAAATTATACTACAATCTCCCTATGTCTTTTGATATTGAAACATCGTCATTTTATGAAGATAAAAACGGCATTATTTACACAAACGAACAATACAAAAAATTAAACCGCAATACAGGCAGAAAAAAAGCAATAATGTATATATGGCAATTCGCTATTTGCGATAATGTCATATATGGCAGAACGTGGAACGACTTTTTATTTTTCATACGCAAATTACATTCCTATTTAGACTTAAACAATAACTATATTATCGTTTATGTACATAACTTGAGTTATGAATTTCAATTTATGTGTAAATGGTTCAAATGGGTTAATGTCTTTGCAGATTCAGAACGAAAACCGATTAAGGCAGAAACCGAAAATCATATTATTTTTAAATGTTCATACCGTTTAAGTGGTTATTCTTTGGCGGTGGTTGCTGACAATTTACAGACACATAAAATTAAAAAGTTAGTCGGTGAGTTGGACTATAATTTAATACGCAATTCTAAAACCCCATTAAATCAGAATGAATTAGAATATTGTTTTAATGACGTTCTTATAGTAACGGCATATATACAGGAACAAATAGACGAATGGGGCAATATAACTAAAATACCGCTGACACAGACAGGAAAAGTTAGGCGGTTAGTCCGTGCTAGATGTTTTCAGAATAAAAAATATAAGTTTTTGATTGAAAAATTGACAATAGAAAAACTTGAATATCTGATGTTAAAAAATGCTTTTGCTGGTGGTTTTACTCATTGTAACGCTATGTATACAGAAAATAAATGTACTAACGTTACGTCATACGATTTTACAAGTAGTTACCCTACTGTTTTAATCGCTGAAAAATACCCTATGTCAAAAGGTATGAAAGTAGATTGTAAATCAATAGAACAACTTGAAAACCTTATTAAAAACTATTCTGTTTTGGTAGATTTGAAGTTTAATAAAATTGAAAGTTCTTTTTTATGGGAAAATATTATTAGCGTTTCAAAATGCAGAAACTTAAAAAACGTACTTTCAAATAACGGTAGAGTAGTTAAGGCAGACTGTTTAACAGTAACGATAACAGATATTGACTACTTGAATATTAAAGATTTTTACAAATGGGAAAGTGTAGAGATAGGGGCGGTTTACATCTATAAACGTGATTATCTACCAAAAGAGATAATAGAAACTATTTTAGAGTTATACAGGGCGAAAACTGAATTAAAAGGGGTAGACGGTAAAGAGGTAGAATATTTACATAGTAAAGAACTATTAAACAGTATTTACGGTATGTGTGTTACTTCCATTGTACACGATAACTTTACTTTTAATAATTCTGAATGGATAACAACCGAAAGCAATATAGATTCTGAACTTGAAATATATAACAAAGACAAAAACCGCTTTTTATTTTATCAATGGGGTGTTTGGTGTACGGCATACGCAAGAAACAACCTTTATACAGGTATTAAAGAATGTAAAAGTGATTATATCTATAGTGATACAGATTCTATTAAGATTCTGAACGCTGAACGCCACAAAGAATATTTTGAACGCTATAACAAATGGATATTAAAGAAACTTGAAACCGCTTTGAATTATCACGGTTTACCGCTGGACAGTATGAAACCTAAAACAATTAAAGGAATTGAAAAACCTTTAGGCGTTTGGGATTTTGACGGATTCTATAAAGAGTTTAAGACTTTAGGGGCAAAACGTTACATAGTAAATCACGATGATAATATTTTAATTACTGTTTGCGGATTGTCTAAAAAATCGGGTAAAGAATACATAGCGAAACAAACAAACCCCTTTGACTTTTTTAATAGTGGTATGTATGTAGATTCTGAACATACGGGCAAAATGACACATACATATATTGATTATGAGATAGAGGGTGTTATAACTGACTATTTAGGTAATGACGCATACTATAACGAAAAAAGTTTTATACATCTTGAAAAAACCGACTATTTATTAAGTTTAACAAAGATGTATATAGACTATTATAGAGGACTACAAAAATTATATAAGTGAGGTATAGAGGAAAAGCAATTTTAAGAAAAAACTTTTACAGAGAACTTTAACGGATAATCTTTATATGGTATATAATGATTATGAGTGTTTTTACGTTTTGTGTAGTGGTGATTTGAGGATACGCCGAAACGGTGATATTATATCAAGTAACACATACAGAAGTAAAAATGTACAGGATTGTTTAAATTATTTGAGGTGTGAAAAATGAAAAAATATTACAGTCTTAAAAAGATACTAGCTGAAAACGCCGACTATAATATTATTATCGGCGAACGTTCAAACGGTAAAACATACGCCGTACTTGAAAAGATTCTAAACGACTATGTAAATAAAGGCGTTGAGGGTGCATATATAAGACGCTGGAAAGACGATATACAGGGCAAGAGGGCGGACACTGTATTTAATGCACTATGCGAAAATGGAACGGTAAACAAACTGACAGACGGCGAATATGAAACAATAATATTTGCTCGTGGCGGTTGGCATTTAGCAAAGTACGACCCAGCAAGTAAAAGAATGAAAGCAGATAAAAACCCCTTTTGTTATGCTTTTGCACTTTCAGACGTTGAACACGATAAATCAACAAGTTACCCGAAAGTTAGCAATATCGTATTTGATGAGTTTTTGACACGCCGTTATTATTTGCCCGATGAGTTTGTTATTTTTATGAACGTTCTATCAACTATCATTCGTGATAGAGAGAATATTAAAATATTTATGCTCGGTAACACCGTTAATAAATATTGTCCTTATTTTGACGAAATGGGGTTGAATAACATTGAAACAATGCAACAGGGTGCAATAGATGTTTATTCATTCGGCAATACCTTAAAAATAGCGGTTGAATATTGTAACCCCACAAAAGAGGGCAAGAAAAGCAATAAATATTTTGCTTTTGATAACCCCCGATTGAATATGATTACTAAAGGGGCGTGGGAAATGGCTATATATCCCCACTTACCACAGGGTTACAAAATAAAGCCTAATTCTATTATTTTTTCGTTTGTTATCATATTCAATAATAAAAAAGTGGGGTGTGATGTAGTAAATCAGAATGACGATATATTTTTATTTATACGCCCGAAAACTACGGATATTAAAAAAGGTGATTTAGTCTACTGTTTGGACTATACCCCCGACACAATGATTAGAAAATCTTTTCTAAATCCTATTGATAAAATCGACAGTAAAATTAAATCTTTTTTCAGTTGCAACCGTGTATTTTATCAGTCAAACGATATAGGCGAATTAGTGCATAACTATCTATTAACTTGTGTTAAAAATTGACGTATTATTGTATATAGTATATAAATTAAATAGAGGTGATTAAATGAAACGCAAAGATTTAAATTATAAATGGGCAAGAGAAAACATTTACAACAAAGACAGGTTTTTAGATAACTTTATTGACGATATGTTGATTAAAGTTAATCAGATGTTTCATTATGAAAACTTACCCGAAAGCGTACCTAAAAGAATACTTGAAAAAATGCTTTGTGAGGGCGGTTACTGTATCTTTACAAAACACAATGACAAGTATGTTATTTTACAGGGTGGTTTAGGCGGTGAACTTAACGAATACTACGAATACACAGAATGTATTGTAGCAAACCCATATTTGAAACTTGATAAAACCTTTAAACTCGGTGAAGATTGCGTATTGATTCGCAACGATTCAAGAATGAAAGGATTGATACCGATTCTGTCAAAATATGCGGTTTTGTGTGGTGATTCTGAAATATCTATTAACGTACTGACAAACGTATTAAGAACACAGTTTTTAATCAGTGCTGGTGATAATAAGACAAAAGAAAGTGCAGACGCATTTATTAAGAAATTGACAGACGGTGAGTTTACATCTATTGCAGAAAATACATTTTTAGACGGTGTAAAGGTTCATAATATACAGGGTTCGGCAAATTATATACAACAGTTTGTAGAACTCAATCAATACTTGAAAGCAAGTGCATACAACGAAATCGGGTTAGATGCTAACTATAATATGAAACGTGAACGACTGACCGTTAACGAAGTTGAATTAAACACATCTATTTTAATTCCACTTGCTGACGATATGTTAGAACAACGCCGAAACGCTATTGAAGAAATCAATAAAAAATACGGCTTGAATATTAGCGTTGAACTTTCAAGCGTTTGGAAAATGCAGAAAGAAACCGTTGATAATGCAACACAGACACAGGACACAGAAACCGACATAGAAAAAGAGTTAGACGGTGAGAATACAACCGTTGAACTTGAAACAGAAACAACACCGACAGAAGAAAAAGAAACGGTTATAGAAGAAACCCCAGCGACAAAAGAATTATCAGACACCGAAACAAACGAAACGGAAACCGAAACAGAAACGGAAAAACCCGAAACAGAAGAAACGGAAAAAACCGAAACAGAAACGGAAACCGAAACAAACGGAACTGAAAAGGAAACCGACACCGAAACAGACGAAACAGAAACAAAAGAATTATCGGACACCGAAACAGAAACAAAAGAAACTGAAGAAAAAGAAACCGAAAAATAAAGGGGGTTCTTATGAACAAATTAAAAGATGTTAATAATCTTGCTGGATTTTTTACGATTTATCAGACAAACAATCCTACACACTTTGTAGAGTTATTCGGCGAAAATATAACAACCGCTGAAATACAGGGGTTAGATTTTCTTTTATCTGACTTGTACGGTGAAAGGATTTTGACAGGTGGACTTGCTGATATTTTCAAAAAAGACGGTGCAACAGAATGTCAAAATAAAATTGTTTTTGGTTCAGATGTTCTATTTTATGAACAATGGAAACAATTAAAAACAACGATTGAAAACGCAATACAGACAGATGTTAATAGTCCATTGACAGAAACAAAGACTATAACCGAAACAAGAGAGGGAACATCTAGCGGAAACAATCAGAATAAAACAAACGCTTTTGATGATACCGTAAACGCAAGTAACACAGATTCAAGCGAAAGGGCAGACGAACACGCCGACACTATAGAACGCTCGGAAACTATACACCGTTCTAATGGTTTAACCCCAGCAGAAAACGCCCTAAAGGTTATAGAGTTTGCCCGAAACAATGATTTTATAAATACTTTAATGCACGATATTGCAGACTATGCGACATTAAAAGTATTTTGACAGAATGACTATTATGTTATATAAATATAGTAGAAACTTAATATAAAAGAGGTATAACGGATATGAACGGCGGTTATATTATGATTGATTGTTCGGGTTTGGATTTGTCTAAAGGTTCAACAGAACAGACAATAAACGGGATTTATAAAAAAGTTGCTGATTCAATGGCAAAAAATAAACCCCTTTATTGTGTAAATGCGGTTTGGGGTGATTATGGAAAAAATTACCCCTATCAGTTGTTTTGCTAATATGTCGTCTAGCACTGATATTATTATCACAAGTTCGACATTGCAAATTATTATTACAAACGAAGATGTTATCACAATCAATAATTTGGTTGCGTAAAAAAAGAGGTGTTCAGATATGAAAGTAGAACAGATTTACGAAGTAATCAACACCGTTACTAATGAAGTAATCGGTAAAAGCGACCTTGTAAAAGAGGACTTGTCAAATATCGTTGATGTAGGCAAGGAGATTTTTTCGGCTACAGAGGTAGACAACTATGTTAAATCGCTCGTTAACAGAGTTGGTAAAACTATCTTTGTCAATCGCAAATATTCGGGCAAAATCCCTAGTGTCGTAATGGATTCTTGGGAGTTCGGTTCGGTATTACAGAAAATTAGTGCAGACTTGCCACAGGCTACAGAAAATGAAAGTTGGGAACTTGAAAACGGTACAAGTTACGACCCTAATATTTTCTATAAACCTAGCGTATCGGCAAAGTTCTACAATAGCAAGGTAACTTTTGAAGTACCACTTTCGTTTACAGAAAAACAGGTTAAGGAAAGCTTTAACAGTGCAAGCGAATTAAACGCTTTTATCTCTATGCTTTATAACGCCGTTGAAAAGTCAATGACCGTTAAAATTGATTCTTTGGTAATGCGTACAATCAATAATATGATTGCACAGACATTGCACGGCGATAATACAGGCGTTAGAGCCGTTAATCTTTTGAGTGCATACAATACCGCTAAAGGTTTGACAGGTGCAAATAAATTGACGGTTGCTAAATGTATGACCGATAAAGAATTTTTGCGTTTTGCGTCTATGGAGATTGCCCTTTATGCTGACCGTTTGGGTACAATGTCTACATTGTTTAACGCTGGTGGTAAAGAACGCTTTACCCCTCGTGATATGTTGCACATTGTTTTACTTTCAGACTTTGCAGAGGGTGCAAAAATCTATCTTTATTCAGACACATTCAATAAAGAACTTGTTACACTTCCAACCGCCGAAACTGTACCATATTGGCAGGGTTCGGGAACATCTTTTGCTTTTGCAGATGTTTCAAAAATCAATGTTCAGATTATGGCAGACGGTAACAAAACAGACGTTACACAGGGCGGTATTTTGGGCGTAATGTTTGACCGTGATTCTTTGGGCGTTTCAAACCTTGACCGCCGTGTTACAACAAACTATAACCCAAAAGCAGAGTTTTTCTCTAACTGGTACAAGTTTGACGCTGGATATTTTAACGACCTTAACGAAAACTTTGTAGTTTTCTATGTCGCTGATTCTAACTAGCACTCATTAAGGGATTTTCCCTCGTTTAACATTCCTTTGGGGCAATGGTGATTGAATAAATTGCCATTGCCCTTTTTTATGGAGATTTATATTTATGATATGTTATTTGTATAAATGTACTGACGACAGGAAAGTTATAAATAAAACTCTGACTAACGGTGTAGAAAAAAATATAGTTTTGCTGGATAAACAAAACGTATTAAAACCGATTATCAAATTAAAGAACTTTCCCGAAGATTATAACTATTGTTACATACCGACATTACAAAGATATTACTATATTGAGAATGTCTATATAGAACACAATAGTTTATTTGTTATGTCGCTGACAGTTGATGTATTGAAAACCTATGAAACGGAAATACAAAACAGTACAGGCGACATTATAGAAAGTGAAAATGTGTTGAACGCTGACAGGCTGGACTATGAAAGCGAATTGACAGACACAGTTAGCGAAGTTGCATTAACAGATCCATTCACAGACACCAGCGACATAATGATAACTGTACAGGGTTAAGGGGTGTATATGGTATTTAATTTTACATTCACATACGATTCAAGTTTAGACGATTACGGTATATACGGATTTACAGGCAATAAACCTAGTTCATTGTCATTCGATACCGCTAATTTTTTAAGTACATATACTTATCTGTTTTTCTATAAAAAGAATGTTACTGATTGTAACTTTGTAGGAAAAACACTTAACGTAACCGTAACAGGTAAAAAATATAATTCAAGTACAACCCAGCAGACAAGTTTTATTTTAACTTGGAGTAACGGCGGTTCACTCTTGAACTTTTCAAGAATAAACAATGACGCTACATACGGAACAGGTGTTAGGGTTGGAAACGCTAACGACAATGTATTTAAGGAAATCACAAATATTTCATTGTCATTAACAGACAATTCAAACCCAGCAACCGACACAGGCATAACACCGACATTCAATCTGTCAAACATCTATTTGATAAATTGGCGTAATACATTGTGCAACCCTAATTTAAACAGTTCAAGCGGTTTATTTTTCAAATATGAGGGTGAGTTTAACAGTTTATACGCTGATTACGGAAACGGAACAATTAACGCAATTAACCGTAATGTTTTTACAGATTCGGGAATTGAAACACTTAAATTGATTAACATAAACAATAGTATTTTGTCTACACTTCAATCTATTTCTATCGTTGGAAGTTCTACACCGATACCGACAACAACAATACAGATTGAAAATCAGTTAGTAAATGCAAGTGCAAACGTTTTATTATTCGATACATTATCAGTAAATGACTTTGTAATTAACCCTACTGTCAATTATCATTTTACAACACCACCGATTTTGAGATTGACAGAAAACGGCGTAACTACTGACTATGATTTTAGTTTAGACGAAAACGGTTATGTTTTGACCATTGACGGAACATTACACCCCGATACTACAGACGCCGTGTTTATCGGTTCGGCGGTGTATAACTATGTGTCAATGACAAACAATCTACAGAACGCAACTATTAACAGTTTATTGTTTAACATCATTGATAATAACACTTTCACAATATCGGCGAACGCTGGTTATAATTTTAATCAACCGCCATACCTTGAAATAATTAAAAATGATGTTACTACACAATTACCGTTTGAACTTTCAGAGGGTGTATATAGTTTGACGGTAGACGGTACGTTATACGCCGATTCAGACAGTATTAGTGTTAATGGTATTGCTGGAGTTATACCAAAAAATATAACATTGCCTTTACATTGTAGTTTTACAAACGATTCTGACACATACATAGACAATGTAAAAACAAGTTATACACTCAAAGTAAAGATTGATACAGGCTACTATATGAGTAGTCAATATATGAAGTATCACTATCAAGAAGAGGGTTATTTATCAGACGAATATTTTACGTACGACAATGTAAACGACTTGTATATATGTACATTCAATGTATATAACCCACAGGCATACTTTAACAGGCAGACAGGCAATTTACCGTATATCTCGGCAGATATTGAACAATTAAACGAACTTATAGAAAACTATGGGGCAATAAGGGCGTATAAAGTGTCAAAGAACATTGCTAAAAGTTTAGTTAATAAACGTTTCTACAATGTTAATACACACGAATACGAAGATTTAGGCGTTTATATTACGTCTTATGTTCGCTATCCTTTTGCTATTTCAACAGTTGGTACAGAAACCGTTAAATATGGATTCTTTGACACTCAGATAGACGCCCCTATAGCAGAAAAACAGGTTTATTCTTTGTCTTTGGGTAAAGTTCAATTAAATGGATTGTATCAAAATGCAAGCGACATAAACAATGTTAAAATATCTGTAATTTTACCATATACAGACATTTACACGCTGGATAGCAGATTTATTAACACCGAAATTGAATTTATCTATAAAGTAGATATTTTATCAAATACGGCGGTTATAGAGGTTTATTCAGATAATAAACTTGTCGATTCGTTAAGTACGTCTATAGGTTATGCAATACCGTATATTTTAAGAACTGACAGGGCAACACCTATAAACATTAACCTACAGTCTAACATCTTAAAAAACAATTCACCGAAAATCATATTAAAGCAGAAAGCAAAGATTAGCGGTTCACATTATCAGACATTCAAAAGAATGATGATAACAGGTTTTACAGGCTTTGTTAGATGTAATAATGTAGAGTTATCAGTCAATGACAATATGACACTATCAGAACAAAATGCACTGATTGACGCTTTACAAAATGGTGTTATCGTGTTATAAATAATGTAGCTAATACGTTAGAAAGATTTTCTCGACCACCCAACATTGAGATATTTTGTCCAACGCTGAAGCGTCTCCTTTTGGCTTGAATGGGTTCATAGACATTCAAGCCTTTTTTTATCCAGCAGAAAATCCAACACAACTAACTACCGTTCGTTAGTCGGCGGTCTACACAATCACTATACAGACGTAGGGGAAAATAAGG